>JAUIDP010000123.1 GCA_030429005.1 Gammaproteobacteria bacterium
ATCGTCAGGTCGATTTTTTCGAGCATGGCGAAGAAGCCATGAAACCCATGATTCTCAAAGATATTGCTGAAATGCTGCAGATGCACGAATCCACCATATCGCGCGTAACCACCAACAAGTTTATGCACACGCCACGCGGAGTTTTTGAATTTCGTTACTTTTTCTCCAGTCAGCTGGCGTCGGAAGACGGCGATGCGCAATCATCGACCGCGATACGGGCGCGAATCAAGCGCTTGATTGGACAGGAAAATCCGGCTAAACCGCTGAGCGACAGCAAAATCACCAAGCTGCTCGGCGAAGAAGGTATTAAGGTCGCCCGGCGTACCGTGGCAAAATACCGGGAGGCAATGAATATTGCGCCTTCCAATGAACGCCGTGAGCGACCTGCTCACCACTGACAACGACAAGAAGGAGCCTTACACGATGCAAGTCAACATTTCGGGTCATCACATCGAAATTACCCCTTCACTCCGTGACTATTTGCAAGAAAAACTCTCCCGCATCGAACGCCACTTCGAAAACGTAACCGACATACAGTGCGTACTTACCGTGGAAAAACTGGAACACCGCGCCGAGGCAACCGTATATGTCAGCGGCAACAGCCTGCATGCACATTCTGTAGAACAGGATATGTATGCGGCGATTGACTCTCTGGCCGACAAGCTTGACCGCCAGGTACGCAAGCACAAAGAGAAAATCACCGACCATCACGCCCGCGACAGCGACAAACGCAACTACTCCTGAGATGCGGCTGGTCATTGTCAGCGGCTTGTCGGGGTCAGGCAAGTCGGTCGCTCTGGACGCCCTTGAGGACATGGGTTTCTATTGCATCGACAATGTGCCGGCAGCTCTGCTGGAAGGACTGATTATCCAGACCATCGAAGCCCGCGACGCCCTGTACGACAACATAGCGGTGGGCGTGGACGCCCGCAACCGCGCGGCTGATTTGCAGTCACTGCCTGATCTTCTGGATTCACTCAAAGGGCGCGGCGTGGAGTGCGAGGTGCTGTTTCTGCATGCCGAGGATCAGGTGCTGCTGCAGCGATACCGCGAAACGCGCCGGCGCCATCCGTTACGCACGCAGAGCATGAGCCTGCAGGACGCCATCTCCGAAGAGCGCGATCTGCTCGGGCCGATTATCTATGCGGCCAACCTGGTGATTGACACTACCCAGACGAGCATCCATGAACTGCGTGAAAATCTGCGTAGCCGCATCGGACGTGACCAGCGGGAATTATCCATTCAGATCGAATCCTTCGGTTTCAAATACAGCGTGCCTTACGATGCCGATTTTGTTTTTGACGTGCGCTGCCTGCCAAACCCTTATTGGGATCCGGCATTACGCGGCAAGAACGGCAGGGATGCGGAGGTCGCGGCTTTTCTCGCCGCCAGCGATGTCACCGAATCCATGTACCAGGACATCCTGGCCTTTTTGCGCAATCGCATCCCGGAATATACCGAGAACAACCGCAATTATCTGACGGTGGCAATTGGCTGCACCGGCGGGCAACATCGCTCTGTTTATCTGGTCGAGCGCCTCGCGGCAGCCCTGCGCGAGGCACACGAGGGTGTGCTGGTGAGGCACAATCAGCTCAGCACAAACAACTCTGTCAGCGGCTGACCTGGCAGGCATACGCGACATGGAACCGGATACCCGACAAGACGTTGACCTGGGCCAGCTGAACGAGGCGCTGGATCAGGGTGCCCACACGGAAGTGGAGCAGATGGTTGCCGGCATGCACCCCGCAGAGATCGCGCTGGTGCTCGAGTCCCTGCCTCCGACCAAACGCAATGCGGTATGGGAACTGGTCGAAGACGAAGAAGAAGGCAGCGTTCTCGCCGAACTCAATGACGAAGTCCGTTCCGGGCTGCTCGGAAGCATGGACACGGCCGAAGTGCTGGCTGCAACCGAAGGCATGGACCTCGATGATCTCGCCGACGTAGTTGCCGACCTGCCCGAAGCGATCACCAGCGAAGTTATTGATTCTCTGGCTGCGAGTGATCGCGAACGCCTCGAAGTGGTGTTGTCCTATGGCGAGGATACCGCGGGCGGCCTGATGAATCCGGACACCGTGGCGGTGCGTCGCCACTTCAGCCTTAATGAAGTACTGCAGCGACTGCGTGCTATCGGCGGGCTGCCGGACAATACCCTGTCGTTGTTCGTGGTTGACCGCAACGAACATTACGTGGGCACACTGCCCATCACCAAGCTGGTCGCCAGCGGGCCTGATATCAAGGTCGAAGATGTCATGGATACCAGTCTTGCTGGTATCCATGTCAATACGCCCGACAATGAAGTAGCACAGATCTTCCAGGACAAAGATCTGGTGACGGCGCCGGTCATAAATGATGACGGCCTGCTTATGGGTCAGATCACCATTGATGACGTGGTTGATGTGATCCGCGAGCAGGCCGACCACGAACTGCTCGGCAAGGCCGGTCTCGACGAAGAGGACGATATTTTTGCCCCCGTGGTGACCAG
>JAUIDP010000124.1 GCA_030429005.1 Gammaproteobacteria bacterium
CATGTTCCAGAATCTCGGCGACGGCACCTACTTTCATTCCGGGCTGCTGGCGATCCGCGCTGCTGTCGCGGCCGGCTCGAATATCACCTACAAGATCCTGTATAACGATGCCGTTGCGATGACCGGCGGGCAAGCGGTCGACGGTACGCTGACGGTGCCGGACATTGCCCGCCAGGTTGCGGCGGAAAACGTCGGCCGGGTCGTACTCGTATCCGACGACCCTGACCGGGTCTACCCGGGTGGCCTGCCGGACGGGCTTGAGCGGCGGCCGCGCAATGACCTGGTCGCAATCGAGAAAGAGCTGCGGGAGATTTCCGGCGTGACGGTCCTGATCTACGACCAGGTCTGTGCCGCCGAGAAACGCCGGCGCAGGAAACGCGGCACGTTTCCCGACCCGGCAAAGCGCATGTATATCAACCCGATGGCGTGCGAAGGCTGCGGCGACTGCAGTGTGCAATCGAACTGCGTCAGCATCGTGCCGCTGGAAACGCCGTTCGGGCGCAAGCGGGCTGTCGACCAGTCATCGTGCAACAAGGACTATTCCTGCGCCGAGGGTTTCTGCCCGTCTTTCGTGACGGTCCGCGGCGGCGGTTTGCGAAAACGCAGCGACGGAGACAAGACGGCCGAGATCGACCGGCGCATCGCAGACCTGCCCGAGCCGGACCGGGCCGGCGGCGACTCGGCGTATCACACACTCATTGGCGGTATCGGCGGAACCGGCGTCGTCACGACCGGCGCGCTACTCGGCATGGCCGCACATATCGAGGGGCGGGCGGCGAACATCCTCGACATCACCGGCCTCAGCCAGAAAAATGGCACGGTCTTCAGCCATGTTTCGATCGCGGCCGATGCCAGCGAGCTGCACTCGGCCCGCATCGGTGCGGGCGAGGCTGACCTCCTGCTCGGCTGCGACCTTGTCGTTGCCGGTGGGGCGGAAGCGCTGGGTACGGTGGCGCGCGGTCGGACCCGGGCGGTAGTCAACAACAGCCTGGTACCGACTTACGCGTTCCAGCAGTCGCCGGACATCGATTTTCGCCAGCGCGATTTCATTCGCAGCATCGACAGCCTGCTCGGCGACGATGCCGTCGCGATGATCGCGGCGAGCAGGATTGTCTCGGCCTGCCTCGGCGACAAGGTGACGGCAAACTCGTTCCTGCTTGGCTATGCCTGCCAGGCGGGTCTGCTGCCGGTCGGTATTCCGGCGCTGCATGCGGCGATGCGCCTGAACGGTGTCAGTGTGGAAGCGAACCTGCGTGCGTTTGGGCTCGGCCGGCTGGTGCAGCACGAACCGTCGTTCGCCGATCGGTTCGAGCGGCCGGATGAAGGTACGCGGCAACAGACACTGGATGAAATCCTGCAGCGGCGCGTCGAATGGCTGACGGAGTACCAGGACGCTGCCTATGCGGAACGTTACACGGACTACGTCCGGCAGGTTGCGTCAGCAGAGCGCGCGCTGGCGCCAGGACAGTCCGGCCTGGCCGAAGCTGTCGCCAGCAACCTTGCGAAGCTGATGGCGTACAAGGACGAGTACGAGGTTGCGCGATTGCTGACCAGCGATACGTTCCGGCGGCAACTGGATGAGCAGTTCGACGGCGACTACACGGTGTCCTACAACCTGGCGCCACCGCTGATTGCAGCGCGCGACCCCGAGACCGGGCACGGGATCAAGCGCGAATTCGGTCCGTGGTTGCGACCGTTGCTGGTGTTGCTCCAGCACCTGAAATTCCTGCGCGGTACGCCGCTGGACCTGTTCGGGCGGACAGCGGAGCGGCGCAATGAGCGCCGGCTCATCGGCGAGTACCGCCAGGCCGTGGATGCCGCGATCGCCGTGCTGACTCCGGACAGCCACGAACTCGTGGTCGCAATCGCAAACCTTCCGGAACAAATTCGCGGGTATGGCCACGTCAAGGAGCGCTCGATAGCGCGCGCCCGAACGTCGCTGGCCGACCTGCAGGCAAAGCTCGCCGCAAACACCAAAGGCGCGCCGAAATCTCAAGTCACGGCGGATGAACCGCAAGAGGAGCCGTTATGAAATACCCGCTTACGCAGTTGTCAATACTCTTGGCGATCGCGCTCGTCTGGGGCTGTGCCCATGCTGCATCGGGCGATGCGCGCCGCGAAGCGAAGTTGCAGGCAGCGCTCGATACTGTCATCGAGGACTATCCCTTCATTATCAACGCGTCCGCTGCAGTGCGGGTTGGCAAGGACGGTTTTACCTGGCAGGGCGGTGCGGGCCTCGCGGATCCCGCGCAGAACGAGGCCATGACCGGCGACCACCTGGTGCGGACGGCGAGTGTGGCCAAGGCATTCGGTGCGACGGTGGCGTTGCGGCTGATGGAAGAGGGCAAACTGCAACTGGAGCAGCCGGTGCACGCCGTGCTCGATGACGAAGACCTGCCGGAAGGGATCAGCGTCGCCGACCT
>JAUIDP010000125.1 GCA_030429005.1 Gammaproteobacteria bacterium
TTGTAGACCTTTACTAGGTCATGCACACCCTTCTCAGGGACGATACGGCCGACAAAAATGAAGTATCGCCCCGCGGTGAGTCCGTGCCTTTTCAGCAGCGATGCAGCCAGCTCCTGCTGCGGCTGGATCTCGTTGGCACCATAAGGCACCAGGTCGGTGCTGACGCCGTGCGCTTCCTTGTAATAGGCACCCACTTCCTCGTTGTCGACGACGATATGATCGGCAAACCGCACGGCCGATTTCTCGCCCAGCTTGTGGACGCGCTTGGCCAGCTTGCCCCACTTCTGCCGTTTCCACTCGATGCCGTCGCCGGACAGAACGACGTGCCGGCCCATCAGGCGCAACAGGCCGGTGAAAATCGCATTGCCGGTGTTATACAGGTGGATGCGCTTGTAATCACGGCGCCTGGTCAGCAGGTCGAGAATGCAAAAGAACGTATGCGAAATCGTGTCGAGGCTCTTGCCGGGCACCGACCCGATGTAACGCAGGCTGACACCCTTGTACGATTCGGGCCGTTCGGGGTAGCGGCGCTTGCGGCAATAGACGAGCACATCATGGCCTTCCTGAACCCAGCGTGGGCAGATTTCCTCGGCACAGGTCTCCAGCCCGCCATAATTGGCGGGTATTCCCCGGATACCTATGACGGCGATTTTTTCCATCGCAATGTTGATGCTCTACTTGAAGCGTTCGGCGTAGTCGCGCAGTGCGTCATGCCAGTCCGGCATGAAGTTGATGTTGCGCCGGTCCAGTTTGAAGTTGACCAGCTTCTCCGAAGGCGGACGCGGTGCAAAGTATTCGGTCTTGAAATGATCGGACGATACCTTGGTTACCTTGATCTCTTCCTCGAGCCCGAGCAGTTTGACGAATTCGACTGCGACGTCGTAGCGGCTGCAGTCGCCGCCGCAGACCTGGTTGTACAGGCCGAACAGCCCGGACTCCACAACCTTGAAAATGCCGCGTGCGAAGCTGACGGTATAGGTCGGCGTACCGAGCTTGTCATCCACGACGAACAGCTCTTTTTGCCCGGACTGGATTTGCTGGAAAATCTTGTTGACGAACTTCTTGTCCTTTTCCGGACCGCCGCCCATCATCCAGCCGGCGCGAAAAATGAAATGCTGCTGGTTGTTCCGCTGCACGAACAACTCACCGTGGTATTTGGCCTTGGCGTAGATACTCAGCGGGTTGGGCGCGTCGAAGTCGTTGTAGACATCCTGTTTGCCGTCGACGATGCCGGCCGTGCAGATATAGACGATCGGCACATCCAGCTTGGAGGCGATCAACGCAACGTTTTCCGCCCCGAGCGCATTGGTTGCCCAGGCATTGTCCGGATTTTTTTCGCAGTACTCCAGGTCCGTCAGGGCCGCGAGGTTGATGATCAGGTCCGGGTCGAAGGCCGTGATCGAGCGGTGCATATCGCCGTATTCGCGTACGTCCGCATACTCGAGCCAGTCGGTATTCTGGTCGATATCGGTCGCCAGCACCTGTGATCGCGCACTGAAATACTCGTAGACCGCCTCGCCCAGCATTCCGCCGCAGCCGGCAATATAAACCTTTGTTTCTTTTGTAATTTTCACTTCGCCTGGTTCCCTTTTTTCAAACCCGTTTATGATACCGGGCGGTCGTTTGCGCCACTGTGACGACCATCCCACTCTGTTTTGTGCAGCGGTCCACGCATTGCCGCGGCATGCAGTTCCACCTCTTCAACGATGCGTTGTTCGAGCCTCGCTAGTGCTGTTGCTGAGAGTTCTGCGCGGCTGTCCGGCGCACTGCCTTTGCCGCCGCTTCTGCCGCCCGCCCGAGCCCGCATGCGGCGGCCGAGAGAGCCGATTCGTTCCAGCAGGTTGGACCGGTAAACTTTGCTCGGTGAAACATTGATCGCGTGCAGCGACAGCGCCTGTCCGATACGCCCGGAAAAGAATTCCACGAGCTCGTCAAGCCGTTCGTAAGCGAACAATCGATCAACACCCAGGCCACCGTCCGTACCCCGAAGAAACTCCAGCTGGGAGCCAACGGCAGCGTATGGCGGCGGCGACTCCTCCAGGTAGGCTTCGACGAACTCGGCGAAGCTGACGTGCGCCGTGCTGTTTTCGTGGTCGCCACCACGCAGGGCGCTGCGTGCACGGAAGCGGTACCAGCTGTGCAACCAGGACACCGGCTCTCGAATGATGGCAACGCGTTCGAACTCGCTACCGGGCGCCACCTCGGCAAGATACGGCTCGATATGCCTTGCATAACCGGCGGCATCTGTGTGACGTACCTGGGGACTGCCGAGCAGGTGTATTTCGCTGTGCGGCTTCAGCATCGCCTCGATGGAGTTGGAGGCGCACTTCGGCGTGCAGAAAAATGTGAACTGATGTTTGAGGCTGATTAACATTCTTGCGCGGTGCCCTTGCCAAGTTTCTTCTTGAACATCTGT
>JAUIDP010000075.1 GCA_030429005.1 Gammaproteobacteria bacterium
GAGCTGCAGCCCGCGCACATCTCCTGGTATCAACTGACGCTGGAACCGAACACGGTGTTTCACGCGCGGCCCCCGGCCGGACTTCCGGACAACGACCTTGGCTACGAGATACAGCTTGCCGGGCAGGCGTACCTGCGCGAACAGGGTTTCGTGCAGTATGAAACGTCCGCCTATGCGCGCGACGAGCGTTTTCGCTGCCGGCACAACGTGAACTACTGGACTTTCGGCGACTACCTCGCCGTCGGCGCCGGCGCGCACGGGAAAGTCAGCGCTGCAGGAGGAATACGGCGCTACCGGAAGCCGGCAAATCCACTCAGGTACATGGAGAGCATGGAGCAGCGGGCCAGCATTGCGCCGGATCCGCCGCTGGTGGATGCCGATATCGTGTTTGAATTCATGCTGAATGCATCGCGGCTGACGGACGGATTCGACGAGGCCCTGTTTGGCCGGCGCACCGGCCTCGCCGATCGGCTGCTGCGCTCGCGCCTCGAATTGTGCCGGCAAAAAGGGCTGCTCGAGGAGCCGCAGCCGGGATTCTGGCGCACCAGTGAGCTCGGCCAGCGCTTCCTGAATGACCTGCAGGCGGAGTTTTTGCCGGCGGCCTAGACTGAGTCTTTATGCACAAGACCGCATGGATGCCTATTTTTCCAGCGTTTAGAGGGTTCAAGCTCACTTCGCTTGTTTGGAAGCAACCATAAGTTATTGAAAATAAAATGTTTATGAAAATGAACAGATTTTGAACAATTTGATACGCTTCTTTGAAAATCCGCATCTTAGGTGTTTCGCCCAGATTTCTTCCACAGACTTATCCACAGCTTCTGTGGATAACAGAGTCGGTATTTTCAGGGCTTGCGGCGGCGCGCTCAGGCGTTTATATTACGCGCCCTTTTGGCACCCCGGTGCCGCGGAGAGATTCAAATGAAAGCCGACATCCATCCCAATTACAGTGACATCAAGGTAACTTGTAGTTGCGGCAACGAGTTCACCACACGCTCGACGCTGGGTGACGACCTCTCTATAGAAGTATGTTCTTCGTGCCATCCGTTTTACACTGGCAAGCAGAAGATCGTCGATTCCGGTGGACGTGTAGACAAGTTCCGCCGCAAATACGGCATGAGCAAGTAGCCTAGCAGGCAATAGAAGAAAATCGGCACCGCCTGGCCGGTGCACGCACAATCTCTAGCCCCCGGGTCCCGCGCTATGCGGTCCTCTGCTGCTTGCTGCCCTGAAGCAACCGAGAGAGGACTGATATGACCAAGGATGTATTCCAACTAACCGGCCCTGACGGAACGACCAGCGAACTGCCCGTGCGCAAGGGAACGATTGGGCCGGACGTTGTCGAGATCAGCAAGCTGTACCGTGAGCAGGGGGTGTTTACCTACGACCCCGGCTACGGAGCGACCGGCAGTTGCGAATCCGATATCACCTATATCGACGGTGAGAAAGGCATCCTCATGTATCGCGGCTACCCGGTGGAGCAGCTCGCCGCGAAGTCCAGCTTTATCGAGGTGTCCTACCTGCTGCTGAACGGCGAGTTGCCGACCGCGAGCGAACTGGAAGAATTCGACAGCACGATTCGACGTCACACGATGCTCAACGAAGGCATGCTGAACTTCTTCAAGGGCTTTCGTTACGACGCGCATCCGATGGCGATGCTGTCCGCTGTCGTCGGTTCGATGTCGGCCTACTATCATAATGCGATGGATGCGAGTAACCCGGAACATCGCAGCATCTTCTCGCACCGCATCCTGGCGAAACTGCCGACAATCGCAGCGGCCGCCTACAAGCTGAACATCGGCCAGCCGTTCATGTACCCGCGCAACGACCTGAACTACAGCGAGAACCTGTTGCAGATGCTGTTCTCGGTACCTGCCGAACCGTACGAGATCGACCCGGTTGCGGCGGAAGCACTGGACCTGCTGTTTATCCTGCATGCCGACCACGAACAGAACTGTTCGACATCGACGGTGCGGATGGCGGGCAGTTCCGGCGCGAATCCCTACTCGGCCATCGCGGCCGGTATCTCGGCGTTGTGGGGCCCGGCACACGGTGGTGCCAACGAAGCCGTGCTGAATATGCTGACCGAGATCGGCGATGCGAAGAACATTTCGAAATACGTCGACAAGGCCAAGGACAAGAACGACCCGTTCCGCCTGATGGGCTTCGGTCATCGCGTCTACAAGAACTTCGATCCGCGTGCGACGATCATCCGTGAAATGTGCCACAAGGTGCTCGCGCAGCTTGGCCGCCAGGACACGCCGATGTTCGATCTGGCGCTGCAGCTCGAAGAGGTCGCGCTGAAGGATGAGTACTTCGTCGAGAAGAACCTCTACCCGAACGTCGACTTCTACTCCGGCATCATCTACCGCGCGCTGGGCATCCCGACGTCGATGTTCACGGTGATGTTTGCCATCGGCCGCTGCGTCGGCTGGACCGCGCACTGGCGGGAAATGATCACCGACCCGAATGGTCGTATCAGCCGCCCGCGGCAGTTGTACACGGGCCCGGCGGCGCGCGACTACGTAGCAATCGACAAGCGCTAAACCCGACAAAAAGGGGTCAGAGCCCTTTTTGTCGGCCCTGTTTCTAATCTTCCAAAAGGGCTCTGACCCCTTTGCTGTTCAGGCGCGCCATCGGTTTGCCGTCGACCGGCGAGAGCGGTGCCTGGCGGATGCCGTCGACCGGGAACACGGTCGCCTCGATCGTTTCCGATTCGAGCGAGAAGCGGTAGCCCGTGTAGACGTCGGGACGGACATTACGGCCGCGGCGTTGTTTCAGCCGACGCTCATACAGCTGGCAGGCCAGGCCGCGTTCATCGAGAAACAGCGCAACTTCCTCGCTGCTGTCTGCGAATACGTGCAGGTTGATCGCCGAGTTTGTATCGGCCGTACCAGCCAGCACCGGGCCGACGAGGCGCGGTGAAAAGTCCGCGAGAAGCTGCATGGCGTTGATCGCGACCGTTCGCAGGCGTTGCAGCAGCGCAGCGTGGTCGTCGCCGCTGAAGATCTGCAAGTGCTCGCTGATGGCCTGTTCGATTTCGGCATTGCCGGGCAGCGCGCCGTGATTGTTCAGGCCCAGTCGCTCGGCAGCTTTCGACTTGGCGACGCCATAGTCGCGCAGGCCCTTCTCAACCATGATCCGCGCGGATTCCTGTGCCAGCAACTGGCGTGCCCGGTCTTCTTCGTTGGGTGGCTTCTTCGGCATCGACTCAGAAGAGCGGTTCGCCTCCCTCGGCTTCGTCATCGTCTTCAACCGGGTCAACGCCGGACGCATCGTTAAAAATATCGCCGTCGTGGTCCACGTGCTCGCAGGTCGGTACATGGCCCGCGCGGAAGTACTCGAACGTGGCATTCCGGTGCCCCGCGCCGGCCGGGCAGCCGGTCTCCCGGTCGATACGCTGGATCACCATGCCTTCCGGCATGTCCATCTGGTGCTCCGGTACGCCGGCGAGTGCGATGCGCATGAACTGTACCCAGATGGGCAATGCGGTTCTGGAACCTTCTTCGCCCCGACCGAGCGGCAGGTCGTCGTCGTAACCGACCCAGACGACGGTGGCCAGGTCGCCGTTGAAGCCGCCGAACCAGGCATCGCGAAAATCGTTCGACGTCCCGGTCTTGCCGGACAGGTCGTTCCGTCCCAGCGCCATCGCGCGGCGGCCGGTGCCGCGCCGAATCACGTCGCGCATCATGTCCTGGATAAGGAAGGCATTCTGCTCGCTGATGACGCGTGGTGCGGCATTGATGCGGGCAAACAGTTCGGGTTCGGTCGCGGCGTCGGGCCGGTCCTGCAGGATCATATCCGGTGTCGGCTCGAACTCTTCCGTGTCGATGTCGTCACCGGCTACCGTCCGGGCAGCCGGAACCGAACCGTCAGGCTCGGCCAGGCACTCCCGGCACACGACCAGCGGGTTCGCACGGTAGGTCACCTCGCCGGTGGAGTCGTAAATCGAATCGACCACGTAAGGCTTGATGCCGAGACCGCCATTGGCGAGGATCGCGTAGCCCTGCGCCATATCCAGCGGCGATGCACTGCCCGCGCCGAGCGCCAGCGAGCCATTGCGCGGCAGGGCGGCGTCGGGGAAACCGAATTTCTCGAGATGCCGCACCGCGTTGCCGATCCCGGTTTCGAATAACAGCAGGCGCACCGATACGAGGTTCATCGATCGCACGAGCGCCTCGCGCATGCGCGTCGGGCCATAGAACCGGCCGGAGTACTCGGTCGGCCGCCAGACCGCTTCGAGTTCAGACGAACTGATGACCACCGGCGTATCGAGAATCACTGTTGCCGCCGTGCTGCCGTATTCCAGCGCTGCCGAGTAGATAAAGGGTTTGAAGGACGAACCGGGCTGGCGGTAGGCCTGTGTCACGCGATTGAACTTGCTGGTGGTGAAATCGAAGCCGCCGGCGAGGCTGCTGATCGCACCGTCGTCCGGGTCGAGTGACACCACCGCTCCCTGGGCCTCGGGAATCTGCGACAGGGCCCAGGTGCCGGTCGATGTTGGCATGATGATGACGACATCGGCGGGTTGCAGGATCTCGGTCACGGACTCCGGGTCTTCACCGGCCGTCTGCCGGTCAATGAAGGGCCTGGCCCAGCGCATGCCGGCCCACGCGATCCGGTCGCGCCGGCCATCAGGCAGCACGATGTCGGCACTGTTGTCCGCTTCGTTAACGGCCGTAACAATCGCGATCGACTGCCCGCCGGGAACATACTGTTGCAGGACCTGCTGCGCGGTCATCGGCCAGTCGACGAAGTCCGCCAGCATCTCTTCCTCGGTCAGGCCGACATTGTCGACGGGGCCGCGATAGCCACGGCGCCGGGTGTACTCGAGCAAACCGTTGCGCAGCGCGTAATTCGCGGCACGCTGCAGCTTCGAGTCCAGCGTAGTAACGACCTGGTAGCCGGCTGTCTGTGCATCGCTGCCATACCGGTTCAGCATGTCACGCCGTACCATCTCGGCGACATACGGCGCATTCAGTTCGATCGGCGCGCGGTGCAGTTGCGACTGCATCGGCTCTTCCATCGCCGTTTCGTATTCAGCCGACGTGATGAAGCCCAGTTCACGCATGCGGCCGAGCACATAGGCGCGCCGCACGGTCGCTTTCTGCGGACTCGTGACCGGGTTGTAGTCCGACGGCGCCGGCAGCACGCCGGCCAGCGTCGCCGCCTCGGCAATGCTGATGTTGGCGAGGTTCTTGTTGAAGTAGACCTGCGACGCGGCGGCAACACCGTAAGCGCGCTGCCCGAAAAACATCTTGTTCAAAAAGAACGCCATGATCTGTTCTTTGCTGAACTCCTGCTCGATCTGGTAGGCCAGAAAAGCTTCGTTCAGTTTGCGAACAACGGTCTGCTCCAGCGACAGGAAGTAGGAACGGGCGAGCTGTTGCGTCAGCGTACTGCCGCCACCGGCGCGCGTATCGCCGGTCAGCAGCAGCATCGTGGCGGCACGTGTCACACCACGGTAGTCGATGCCGGGATGTTCGAAGAAGCGCCGGTCCTCTGCCGCAACGAAAGCGTCGACGACATGCTGCGGGACGTCTTCGTAAGTAACGGGTACGCGCCGCCGCTCGCCGATCTCGCTGATCAGGTAGCCGTCACGGCTGAAGATCCTGAGCGGAACCTCGAGGCGGATGTCGCGAATCGTCTCGGCCGCTGGCAGGGCCGGAGCGGCATAGTAATAGGCGCCGATCACGCCGGCGACACAGCCGATCGCGATCAGTGTACCGAGCCCGCCGAGCAGGATCAGGGCACGCAGGAGCCGGCGCTGTAACGCCCGGGTCATATTGTTGCGACCACGTTTTGCACAAACATCATCCCCGCGAATTTCTCGCCGTTGCTAATCGTCAAGTCCGTAGATGTCCGGTTGCTGCAGAAAATGTGGCAATCCAGGGGCAATAGTCCTCTGGCCGGCCGGGCCCAGGCCGCCGATGATAACGAGCCTGGGTTGTGGGCCGCAATGATGCCCGAAAAGCCGCGCAGATTCGCTCGAAAACGGACAAATTGACCAGTTTTGTGAATCACTGCGGATTTTGCGCCCGGGGCACGAACCAGTTCACGGAATGGCGGTGGCCGGACCAGTACGATACGGATCGCTGGATCGTGAACAAAGTCACGTTTTATTTAACATTTTATTGATATATAGTTAAATCGAATTGCTCAGGTCCAGACTAAATTTGACCCGCAACTTACCGACCTAGAAGGAAAAATACGTGTTTTTCGGAAAAAAATCTCAACCATTGTTGGGTCTCGATATCACGACGTCGTCGGTCAAGCTGATTGAGCTGTCCCAGACGGGCAAGCGCTATCGGGTCGAGTCCTATTCTGCGGAACCCACCCCTCCGAGTTCGGTCAGTGAAAAGGCCATTGTCGATGCAAAAGCGGTCGGCGAGGCGATCCGCCGGGCGGTGAAGCGGGCCGGCGCCAAGGCCACCGACGTCGCCGTCGCAATCAGCGGTGACGCGGCCATCACCAAGGTCATCCAGATGCCCTCGAGCCTCTCCGAGCGAGACCTCGAAGGCCAGGTCGAAATCCAGGCCGACCAGTACATCCCGTTCCCGATGGAAGAAGTCAGTTTTGACTACGAGATCGTCGGGCCGAACGAGAAAGACCCGGAACTGATGGACGTATTGCTGGTCGCCACCCGTACCGACAACGTCGAACAACGCCAGGCGGCCGTGACGGCAGCCGGCCTGTCGACCCAGGTTGTCGATGTCGAAGCGTTCGCACTGGAAAATGCCTGCAGCCTGCTGAGTCACCAGATTCCCGACAACGGCGCAGGCCAGTCTGTTGCCGTCGTCGACATCGGCGCCAGCAGCACGACCTTCAGTGTGCTCAACGACCTCAAGGTTATCTACACGCGTGACTTCAACTTCGGCGGCCAGCAGCTGACCGAGGAAATCATGCGTACCTACGGACTGTCGATGGAAGACGCCGGCCGGGCCAAGAAACAGGGTGGCCTGCCGAGCAACTACCAGCCCGAGGTCCTGGAACCCTTCATCGATGACATGACCCAGCAGGTAAGCCGCTCGTTGCAGTTCTACCTTGCATCGGCCGGTGGTCGCGAACAGCCGGACATGATTCTTGTCTGTGGCGGTTGCGCCAACATCCCGGGCATCGCCGATGTCATTTCCAGCCGCGTTGGCATCCCGACCGAGATCGGCGATCCGCTTGGCCAGATGAAAATATCTTCGAAGGCAAAATCACAGGGCGTGCACAAAGACGCGACAGCGCTGCTGACTGCCTGCGGACTTGCATTGAGGAGCTTCGACTAATATGCCACGTATTAATCTACTCCCATGGCGCGAGGCCGAACGCAAGAAACGCCAACGCGACTTTGGCGTCGCTCTGGCCGGCGGTGTCGTCGCCGCCGTTGTCTGCGTTATGGCCACCATGTTTGTTTACAGCAGCATGATCAGCAACCAGGAAAACCGCAACCAGCGGTTGTCCGAAGAGATCGCTCACCTCGAAAAGAGTATCGAGGAGATTGACGGCCTGGAACGGCAGAAAGAACGCATGCTCGCGCGCATGGAAATCATCGACCAGCTGCAGAAAAGCCGGCCGGAAATCGTGCACCTGTTTGACGAGGTAGCACGGAAGCTGCCGGAAGGCGTCTACCTGACCGGCATGAAGCAGCAGGGCGACAAGGTTGAAGTACGTGGCGTTGCACAGTCCAGCACCCGCGTTTCGGCGCTGATGCGCCAGATTGACGCGTCTGACTGGATGGCCGACCCGGAAGTGGAGCGAGTTGAAACCACCTCTTCCGGCGCGTCACGCCAGGCCAGCTTCGTCGTCCGGTTGCAGCAGGAGCGCCTGGGCGAAGAGTCGGAGGAGTTGCAATGAACCTCATCGAAGAACTCAAGTACCTCGACGTCAATGACGTCGGTCGCTGGCCGCTGGTTTTCCGCGCCGCGGTAATTGCACTGACGTTCGCCATCGTTCTCGGTCTCGGCATCTGGTTTTTCATCGTCAAGGACAAGGCGCCGCAACTGGACCGCGCCCGCGAAGATGAAAAAACATTGCGGGTCACGTTCGAGAACAAGCAGCGCAAGGCAGCCAACTACGACGCCTACAAGGCGCAGCTGGCCGAGATCGAACAGTCTTTCGGCACGATGCTCAGGCAGCTGCCGGGTGAGACCGAGATCCCGAGCCTGATCGTCGACATCTCCCAGACCGGCCTGGCTGCCGGCCTGCAGGAAAAGCTGTTCCAGCCGCAGAACGAGGCACCCAGGGATTTCTACGCTGAAAAGCCGATCAAGATCAGGCTCTCGGGCGGTTATCACGAGATAGCGAACTTCGTCAGCGGCATTGCGGCATTGCCGCGAATCGTGACGTTGCACGACATCAACATCACGCCTGAAAACTCGGATGCCTTCGACCAGCTGAGCATCGAGGTGACGGCGAAAACGTATCGCTATCTCGAAGAAGACGGAGAACAGTCATGAGTGCGTTACGCGCAATTCGTAACGGCCTGATCGTTTCGCTGGCGGTTGTCGGCATGAGCGCATGCGGCGGCGACAACGACGACCTGGACCAGTACATCAACGAGATCAAGGCGCGTCCGGGCGGCCGCATCGAACCGTTGCCCGAAGTAACGCCGTACGAAATCTTCACTTACGTTGCGGATGCCGAGAACGTACGTTCACCGTTCGTGCCGGACCTGCCGCAGGCAGCAGCGGGTGCCGGTGTCGGGCTGCGGCCGGACGAGGGCCGTAGTCGCGAATTCCTGGAGGATTTCCCGCTCGACTCGCTGCGCATGGTCGGTACGCTCGACATCAACGAAACAGTCTACGGGCTGGTGCAAACCTCGGACGGTTTGATCCACCGCGTCGTCCCCGGCAACTACATGGGGCAAAACGACGGACGCATTACGGAAATATCAGAATCAGAAATCGAAATGGTTGAAATCATCTCTGACGGGATCGGCGGTTACATAGAACGAGACGCTGCCATCAGTCTTTCTGACTGAGCCCTGAATGGAACTGGGAGTAATTGGAATGATGCTCAAAATTAAACAGACGGTTGGTAACCTCCGGGTGCTCAAACTGGCTGCCTTGTCACAAGCTTTGTTGCTGTTGTTCGTCGGCCTGTCCGCGAACGCACAGGAAGGCAACCGTCTACAGGACATTCAGGTACAGAGCCTGCCCGGCCAACGGGTTGAGCTGAAGCTGATCATGACGGGCAATGCGCCTGAGCCGCTGGCATTCACGATCGACAACCCGGCGCGCATCGCGCTGGACCTGCCGAACACCGCGCTGGGTCTCTCGTCCCGTCGCCGTGATGTAAACCTCGGGCCGCTGGATACCGTATTGACGGCCGAGGCCAATGGCAGGACGCGCGTGGTGCTGAACCTCGAAACGATGGTCAGCTACGAAACCAGCCGCGCCGGCAACACAGTGACGATCACGCTCGGTGATGGAGATGACTACAGTGAAGAGTCGACCCAGTTCGCCAGCACCGCAACGTCTTCGTCTGCTGCCGCGTCGCAAACCTATTCCAATGCGGGCGGAACGCGCTCGATTACAGGCGTTGATTTCCGCCGCACGCGCGACGGCGGTGGCCGTATCGTCGTCAACCTGACGGATCCGGGCACGCCGGTTGATATTCGCCAGGAAGGTGGCCGCGTCGTAGCGGTCTTCAAGGACACCGGCCTGCCGGCTGAACTGATGCGCCGCCTGGACGTCATGGACTTTGCAACACCGGTTGCGACGGTCGATACGCTGCGCACCAACCTCGACACACGTATCGTGATCACGGCGGAAGGCAAGTATGAGCAGCTCGCCTACCAGACCGACAACGAGTTTACGATCGAGGTCAACCCGGTGGCAGAGGACTCGGAAGAGGCGCCGAACCTGTTCTCCGAGACCAAGGAATATGAAGGCCAGCGCCTGACGCTGAACTTCCAGGACATCGAAACTCGCGCTGTATTGCAACTGCTGGCGGAAACGTCCGGGCGCAACATCGTTGTGTCGGACACGGTGCAGGGCAATGTCACGCTGCGCTTGCGCAACGTGCCATGGGACCAGGCACTGGATATTGTCATGACGACCAAGGGCCTCGACATGCGCCAGAACGGCAATGTCATCATCGTTGCGCCGGCTGAAGAGATTGCCGCGCGCGAAACGGCCGATCTCGAAGCCAAGCAGGCCATTACCGAGCTCGAACCGCTGTATTCAGAATTCCTGCAGGTCAACTACGCCAAGGCGAGCGATCTCTCGACGCTGATTGCCGGCGACGCTGATAACACGCTGTTGTCGGATCGCGGCAGCATCGCAGTCGACGATCGCACCAATACGCTGCTTGTACAGGATACGGCAGAGCGCCTGCAGAACATCCGCCGCATGGTTCGGACACTGGATATTCCGATCAAGCAGGTATTGATCGAGACGCGCATTGTCGTCGTCAATGACGACTTCAGCCGTGACCTGGGTGTACGTCTCGGCGTCACCGGCGTGAACGAGAACAGCGATGGCGACGGAGGCCTGTTCGTTTCAGGTACCGGCCAGGGCACCGACACGATGGTGAACTCGGCAATCAACAACCTGGGTTCCGGCGGTACGATCTTCCCGGTCGAGGTACCGACGCTGACCAACCGTTACAACGTGAATGTACCGATTGCAGACGCAGCCGGCCGCTTCTCGCTGGCCGTGCTCCAGTCCGACTACCTGGTCGACCTCGAGCTGACCGCGCTGGAAGCAGAAGGACGTGGTGAGATCGTGTCCACGCCACGTGTCATCACGGCCAACCAGAAAGAAGCCAACATCGAGCAGGGTGTGGAAATTCCATACCAGCAATCGGCTTCTTCCGGTGCCACGACAGTACAGTTCAAGAAAGCGGTACTCAGCCTGACGGTAACGCCGCAGATCACACCGGATAACAACATCATCATGGACCTCAGGGTTCACAAGGACAACGTTGGTGAAGTTATCTCGACCGGTGGCCTCGGCGGCACGGTACCGAGTATCGATACCCGCGCTGTCGAGACGCAGGTGCTGGTAGCCGACGGACAAACAGTCGTACTCGGCGGTATCTACGAAACGGAGCGTCGCGAGACAATCTCCAAGGTACCGTTCCTCGGCGACATCCCGTTTGCCGGTGCGCTGTTCCGCAGCAAGCAGAGAATCAACAACAAGGCAGAGTTGCTGATCTTTGTTACACCGCGCATCCTGGAAGAAGGCTCCAGCATCTACTAGAGACCCGGGCAACATAACGACTTCTGCAAAAAACCGTGACAGGTCATACTGTCACCACCAGGAGCGAACAACGGGGACAGTTACACAAGGTAACTGTCCCCGGCTTTTAAGATGACTCCGCAAAACCTGTTTCTCATTGGCCCGATGGGCGCCGGCAAGTCAGCGGTCGGCCGGCAACTGGCCAGGATGCTGCACATGACTTTCGTCGACAGCGACGACGAAATCGAGGCGCGCACCGGCGTCGATATTCCATTCATTTTCGAGAAGGAAGGCGAAGACGGCTTTCGCCAGCGCGAGGCCAGGGTGATCGACGAGTTGTCGACCCGCGAGGGCATCGTCCTCGCTACCGGTGGCGGCGCCGTCATGTACCCGCAGAACCGCAGCTGCCTCGGCGCCCGCGGATTCGTCGTCTACCTCTTTACAACCGTCGACCAGCAGGTCGCCAGAACCCGCAAAGGCCGCGAGCGCCCGATGCTGGCCAACGGCGACAGCCGCGAAATCCTCGACGAACTGATGACCATACGCGATCCGCTATACCGCGAAATCGCCGACCTGACCGTCCAGACAGATGGACGCAAGGTCAAGGCGGTCGCCGAAGAGATCATCGAGAAGCTCTAGCTCGTTCTTCTCGACTACGCCCCGCCAACGGGGTGTTCTTCGTTTATGCCCAGCGCAAGCTGGCCCGGCACTCCGGGAATTTCTCCTCGGGTCCTGGTAGCACCACCGCGCCAACCGTTTGGCGCATCGATCTGATAGCACGGCTCGCTTCGCTGCGCTTGAGTTCTCGAGGAGAAACACCCGGATCACCGGGCCAGCGGCCGATCACCTTTGCAAGCCCCGCCGGCGGGGTGTTCTTCGACCGAAGTAAAGATTCTATGTTGCCATGCAAGCACTCGAGCGTCGGTTTGGGTCAAATTCGGTTTGCTGTTTCAACAGGGCGTAGCAGACACGGGCCAGTTTTCTGGCCAGGATGACGAGCGCAGCGGTGCCGCTGAAGCCCCGGTCTCTCAGTGATCGATAGTAAGGATTCCATGCGGGCAACTTGCAGGCCGCCATGGCCGCGTTGTATAGCAGGCGCCGGATCTCGGGATCGCCCTTCTTGGTCAGTTTGCGTCGGCCGCGGAACAGGCCGGAGTCGCGGACCCGAACGTCCAGGCCCATGAAGACGATAAACGCATCGGCACTGCGAAAGTGATAGCGGTGGAACAGGTTAACCAGCGCCAGTGATGACATCTGACCGATGCCCGGGATGCTGCGGCTGTAGTGCAGTGCGTCGGTCCAGCCAACCCGGCGAGCCTGGGTCTCGAGCTCCCGTTCCAACTGGCGGGTGCGTTGCTC
>JAUIDP010000076.1 GCA_030429005.1 Gammaproteobacteria bacterium
CGGCCTCTGGTTACCGCGCATCCGCTGGCAGAAGCGTTCCCGCTACGACCGTCTGTAACGGCTGCTTATTCCGTCACGGCCTGGCCGGCAAGGAACAGCCAGGTTTCGACCACGGTATCCGGGTTCAGGGACATGCTTTCGATTCCCTGGTCGAGGAGCCAACGCGCGAGATCAGGGTGATCCGACGGCCCCTGGCCGCAGATACCCACATATTTGCCCTGTTTCTTGCAGGCCGAAATGGTCATGCTGAGCAGTGCTTTGACGGCTTCGTCGCGTTCGTCGAAGTCGTCTGCGATCAGCGCCGAGTCCCGGTCGAGTCCCAGCGTCAGCTGGGTCATGTCATTTGAGCCAATGGACATGCCGTCAAAGTGTTCGAGGAACTGGTCGGCGAGTAGTGCATTGCTGGGGAGCTCGGACATCATAATGACCTTCAGCTCGTCCTTGCCGCGCTCGAGCCCGTTGTCTGCCAGTGCGCTGATGACGTTTTTTGCCTGTTGCACGGTACGAACGAACGGGATCATCAGTTGTACGTTGCGCAGTCCCATGTCTTCGCGGACTTTCCGGATGGCACGGCATTCCAGTTCGAAGCACGGCCTGAAGCTGTCGGCAATGTAGCGCGACGCACCGCGAAACCCCAGCATCGGGTTTTCCTCGTCCGGCTCGAAGCGTTCGCCGCCGATCAGGTTCGCATATTCGTTTGATTTGAAATCCGACATGCGCACGATCACCGGTTCCGGTGCAAATGCAGCGGCAATCGTGGCGACGCCTTCGGCCAGTTTGTCGACAAAAAACTCGACCGGGTCCGCGTAGCCTGCCATTTGCTCGTCGACGGCCTGCCGGGTATCGGCATCCAGGTTGTCGTAGTCCAGTAACGCCTGCGGGTGCACTCCGATCATCCGATTGATAATGAACTCCAGGCGTGCAAGCCCGACACCGCGATGCGGAATCGCGGCGAAGTCGAACGCGCGATCCGGGTTGCCAACGTTCATCATGACCTTGACCGGCAGCTCTGGCAGCGAGTCGAGTTCAATCAGTTTCTGCTCGAAGTCGAGTTTGCCATCGTAAACAAACCCTTCATCACCTTCGGCGCAGCTTACGGTGACATCGACGCCGTCCTGGATCAGCTCGGTCGCGTTGCCACAGCCAACGACGGCCGGAATGCCAAGCTCGCGGGCGATGATCGCTGCGTGGCAGGTGCGGCCGCCGCGGTTGGTAACGATTGCTGCAGCGCGTTTCATGACCGGCTCCCAGTCCGGGTCGGTCATGTCGGAAACCAGCACATCACCGGTCTGGATGCGGTCCATCTCGCTGACACTGCGAATTACCTTGGCTGTGCCGACGCCGATCTTTTGCCCGATGCTGCGCCCCGAAACGACAACATCGGACCTGCCTTTCAGTGTATAGCGCTGAATCGTACGGCCGCTGCGACTTTGCACGGTTTCAGGCCGCGCTTGCAGTATGTACAGCTTGCCGTCTGTACCGTCTTTGCCCCATTCGATGTCCATTGGCCGGCCATAATGCTCCTCGATGGTGACCGCCATCCGGGCAAGCTCGACTATCTCGGTGTCGGACAGCGAGAAAGTGAGGCTGTCCTGCTCGTCAACATCGACGGTATCGACAGTCTTGCCGGGCGTCGGGTCATCGCTGTAGACCATCTTGATGGCCTTGCTGCCCAGGTTCTTCCGCAATACCGCGTGATTGCCGGCTGCGAGGGCAGGCTTGTAGACGTAGAACTCGTCCGGATTGACGGCGCCCTGTACAACTGTTTCCCCGAGACCATAAGAGCTGGTGATGAAAACGGCATCGCGAAACCCGGACTCTGTGTCCAGCGTAAACATGACGCCAGCCGAGCCCAGGTCACTCCGGACCATCGTCTGAACACCGACAGACAACGCGACCAGGTTATGGTCGAACCCCTGGTGTACGCGATACGCAATCGCGCGATCGTTGAACAATGATGCATACACCTGGTGCAGGGCGGTAACCAGGTTGTCGATGCCGCGGACGTTGAGAAAGGTTTCCTGCTGACCTGCAAACGATGCGTCCGGCAGGTCCTCGGCTGTCGCCGATGACCGGACTGCAACTGCAATGTCACGGCCCGCCGACATGTCCTGCCAAGCGGACTGGATTTGCGCCATCAGTTCGTCAGGCAACGGGCTGTTCAGGATCGCGTCACGAATCTGGCTGCCGGCACGGGTCAGGGCCGGAATGTCATCGACATCGAGATCCTGCAGAATCGAGGCGATTTCCGTGTCCAGGCCATTGATTTGCAGGAAATCCCGATATGCCTGTGCGGTTGTCGCGAAACCGCCCGGTACGCTGACGCCGAGATTACTCAGGTTGCCGATCATTTCCCCGAGAGAGGCGTTCTTGCCACCAACGACCTCTACGTCCTGCATACCAAGCTCTTTGAGCTTGATGACATAGGCTTTCAAACCACGCTCCCTTGTGTTCGTTGCCGGGAAATGGACAATCGAATTTGGCGGTGATGATGTCGCCAGCGCAAATCAGGATCAGAACTCATGAATGAACGCACCGTCTACTTCTTGTCAGATCAGACCGGAGTGACAGCGGAAACACTGGGCCATAGCTTGCTGACACAATTCGACGGCCAGAAATTCAGGCAAGTGACTTTGCCATTTATAGATACTGAAGACAAGGCACGAGAAGCAGTGCGAAAGATCAACCTGGCGGCAGCAGATGCCGAGGTTCGGCCTATCGTGTTTTCTACCCTGGTGCAGGACGAATTCCGCTCCATAGTCCGAGAGGCAGATGGTCTGCACCTGGACATATTTGACGTATTCCTGGAACCGCTCGAGAAGGAGTTCCAGTCTGCGCCGTCGCATGCGCCCGGGCGTGCGCACGGTATGAGTGACATCAACGCTTACATGAAACGCATCGAGGCCACGAATTTTGCCCTGGCCAATGACGATGGCGGCGTTAGCCGCAACTACGATGTAGCCGACGTCATCCTGATCGGCGTGTCACGATCGGGCAAGACGCCTACCTGCCTGTACCTGGCGCTGCAGTACGGTGTATACGCGGCGAACTATCCGCTGACGGAAGACGAGCTCGAGTCCAGCGACCTGCCGGGGTTTCTTCTGGAACAGAAGCACAAGCTGTTTGGCCTGACTATTGCGCCGGATCGGCTGCGGCAAATTCGCAAGGAGCGACGACCGCTGGGCAATTATTCGACAGCGCAGCAGGTGCGCTTTGAGCTCAGGGAAGCGGAAAAACTGTTCAAGCGTTACGGCATTCCGAACGTGGACACGACGGAGTTTTCGATCGAGGAAATTGCCAGCAGAATCCTTGATAGTACCGGTGTTGAGCGCCGAGTTCGACCCTGATCTTCGCCGGAACAGCGTGCTATATTGCAGGCATGCTGCTCGATTACCAACTGGTTCCACAAACGATTGTTCGCCCGAACAGTTTTGTCGGGTTGATGTCACTCTACGAAAGTAATTACCTGCGGATCAGGCAGCTCATTCCGGAGATTGATCGGCTGGACGGTTGTTTTCGTTCCAGCGTAGCAGGCCAGTGTGACCTGCACGTCGCAGTCATGGAGCGTTGCCGGTACACGGTCACTTTTTCCCTGACGTACATCTTCGCGTCTGAGAAAGGCGATCTGGCGAGGCCGGACATGGTTGTGCGTGCCTACCTGGATGGCGAACTGGCAGAAGCCATGAGTGTCGCCGCAGAGCCGCGGCATGAACACTGGCGCAAGCTCATTTCCCCCCACGAGCGCGAACTCAGCGCGCGCTGGAAGCGCAACATCATGCTGAACAAGTGGCTGGAGTACCTCAGCGACCAGGGCCATATGATCCTCGAAAGATAGTTCACAAAACTGTCGAACACGTCAGCGATTCGGCGCCGTCGAATTGCGACTATCACGGCGAATACCCTTAAGAAATGCCAGGATTCGGCATTCGTTATGTTAAGCGAGGGCGCCATTGACCAGCCTGACTGCAATATTCGGCAGTTCCAGCGAGAAGCCGGAAGAGGAAGAATTGGAGAGCGAGAAGCTCCATAACCTTTACTGGAACCGGGCCGAACTCAAGAAGGAATTTGCCGAGCTCAAGCACGAGAAATTGCGCCTGCAGGAACGGATAGCGGAGCAGGAGGGAGCGGCTGCACGTTCGCAGCAGCAGCTTCAGCAACTCGAAGACCTGCTACTCGACCCTGGCCAGGTATTCAGCGCGGTCACCTGCTACCAGTTACGCGCGTTGAACCTCAAGTGTGCCGCAAAAATTGCCCGTTTCGCCGAAAAGCTGAAACAGCAGCGTGAGCAAAAAGTGCACAGCAAGCAACTTGAGATCTGGCGTGACAACTGCCTGGAGAAGTCGGCTGGCATCGAGGCCCGCCTGGGTGAGCAGCGAATCCAGACACAGATGCTGGAGGACCGCTTGCAGTCGGAGCGCAATCGACTCGCAACGATGAGCGGCCTGGTCAGGCTGTTCCGTGGCAGATCGGCGAGAGCGAGCCTCGAGGACCTTGCCGAAAAGATCCATGCGGCAGAGGCCAATCAGTCGGCGATGTTGCGCGAGCTCGAAGAACTCCGGGTCAGCGAGCCGCCGGATACGACAGGGCTCGATATCGCCACCAAGCGCTCGATCAATTACATGATTCTTGCGTTTGCGCAAAAGTTGTACCTGCTGCTGCGCCAGCACGATGTCGCGGAACTCGCCATGGAGGCAGGCGTAAAAAGTGCTGCCGCCCTGAACTATGGTGACAAGGTCACTTGCGAGCGCATTCTCGACAGAATTTGCCGCAGCCGCGAAAGCCTGGCGGAGAAGCGCGCCGTAGCGGACGAGATGCAGACGCGGGCGCAGCGCATCGCCGGGCAGGCGCGGTTTCAGAGCGCCGACGACGCCGTGCCGATCTCGTCAACCGTGGCTACAGTTTTCGATATCCAGCCCGACGGGACGGTCAGGGAGTACCAGCAGGACTTGCTGGCGGACGATTACTGGGGGCTCGCCGGCGTTGTCAGCCGTTAGGGCCGCAAGCGCGAACAGGGGTGTCTAGATATCCGTGCGGTACATCTGGCGACGGAACCGCGGCAAGTCTTTCTCTGCTATGCCAGGCAGCCGGAGCGAAGTCTCGGGCAGCTCATCGACTGCGACCGTTACGTCAGTATCAGTTGCTGCCGAGTCGTCCGCTTCGCTGTCCAGTGCCTTGTCGGCTGCATCTGCCAGCCGCGGTGAACGGACCTTTTCTGCTGCCGGGTCCGAAGCAGGGTCTTTCATGTCGGATGCCGAATCTGTCAGGCCGTGGTCGGTCAGTTTGATCGACAGGGAAGAGGCCGGGCCGACTTTGGCGGCGGGCAGATCGCTGATTTCATCGCAATCGGATTTGACGGAGTTGGCGGCGTAACCGGCAGTGGTGGACAGGCAGAACATCAACGCCATGACGGCGCTTGTCAAACCTCTGGATCTGTCAGTCCTTGCGGCCACGAATTCTCCTGCGAATTCGGTCAGGTGTTATAGTGAAGTATAACACCAAACCAACCGATCGCAAGTCGCAATCCGTCAGGGCGTTACCTGTGCAGCCTGAGCCGGTAAACCAGCGACTTCGCGAAGCTCAGCCAAGTCTGTAACAATCCCCGCTGCCTGGTCAAGCTGGATATCCGGACGCTCGTCTTCGTCGAGGTCTTCAAGCGACTCAAGGGCTGCGAGGCCGAGCGCCGCGCGGCGGCTGTTCTCCAGCTGCAGGGCCCGCTCCATGTTGGCTGCGCGTTCTGCCTTTCGTTCCTCGAGGTTCAGCGACACGGTGTCGCGATCGCGGAATTGCCGGTCATCCTCGATGAACTGCATCATGTACTGCATGTTCGGGTCGTCCTTGGCTCGCGCACTGTGCAGGACCGTCAGCGAGTCAATCATGTTGTCGAGCGGTTCTCCGGCCCGAAACCGGGTCGTCTGGATCGTGTCCCAGGGCAAGGCTGTTTCGCGCACACTCTCGCCAATTTGCTCGGCATCGATGTGGCTGGGCAGGATGATATCGGGGTGGACACCACGGTGCTGGGTGCTTTCGCCGGTAACCCGGTAATACTTGCCAATCGTCAACGTCAACTGGCCGTATCCCTGGTCGCCTTCCGGCTGCAGGTACTGGTCCAGTGTGTACAGGTTCTGCACGGTTCCCTTGCCGAAGGTGGTCTGGCCGATGATGACGCCCCGTTCGTAATCCTGGATCGCCGCCGCGAAAATCTCTGAAGCAGAAGCGCTGTAGCGATTGATCAGCACCGCAAGCGGGCCGTTGTAGGCAACCCGGCGGACCGGGTCCGGATCGTCGAGGCGGCTGATGCGGCCGTTGGAGCTCTTGAGCTGCACAACGGGGCCATTATCGATAAAGAGGCCCGACAGTGCCGTCGCTTCGGTCAGGTGGCCGCCGCCGTTGTTACGCAAATCGATGATCAGGCCGTCGATCCCCTGTTCTTCGAGCTCAGCGATCAGGCGTTTCACGTCCTTGGTCGTGCTGGTGTAATTCTTGTCGCCGTTGTTCAACGCCGTGAAGTCACGATAAAAACTCGGCACTTCAATGATGCCGATTGACCAGTCACGGCCGTCACGCGGCACGGTCACGATGTCGCTCTTGGCAGCCTGTTCCTCCAGTTTGACCTGGCCACGCGTCAGGCTGATTTCCTTGTCGCTGGTGCCCGGCAACGCACCGGCAGGGATAATCTGCAGCCGAACGACGGTATCCTTTTCACCGCGAATCAGGTCAACGACATCGTCCAGTCGCCAGCCGATGACATCGGTCATCTCGCCATCAACGCCTTGTGCAACGCCGGCGATGCGGTCCTTGGGGCCGAGCGAGCCGTCAATGGCTGCCGGGCCGCCGGGAATGATATTGACGATCTGAACGTAGTCGTCCTCAGTCTGCAGTGACGCACCAATACCGAAATAGGACAGGCTCATCTTGATCCGATATTCCTCGGAATTTCGCGGCGACAGGTAGCTCGAATGCGGATCGAGCGTATGCGCAAAAGCGTTCATGAAAGTCTCGAACACATCGTCGCCGTTAATCTGGTCCATGCGCTTGAGATAGCGGCTGTACCTCTTGCTGAGGACATCGCGGGACTCTTCCCAGGGCTTGTCGTTCAGCGCAAGGTTCACGACATCGTTCTTGACGCGTTTGCGCCAGAGTTCGTCGAGTTCCTCGGTCGTCTTTGCCCAGGGCAGGTCTTCCCGGTCGAACTGGTACTCCTCTTCGATCGTCAGGTCCGGTTCCTCGTCGAGCAGCTGCAGGGCGTACTCGAAGCGCTCCCGGACGCGCGTCCGGTATATCGAGAACATGTCGAAAACCGGGTCAAGCGGTTCGTTGCGGACGATGTCATCAAGTTGGTAGCGGTACTTCTCGAAAAACGCCACGTCACTCTCGAGCAGGTAGACGCGGTTTCGATCCAGTTCGTCGAGGTAGGTGTCCATGACGTCCGACGACAGGTCGTCATTGACGATAATGTGGTTGTAATGGGATTTCTGGATGAACGTCGTAACCAGTTCGCCAATGTTTTCATGGCGAGGTTCTGGCTCGAGAACGGTATCGGATGTCGGGCTGTCCGTGCTGGCGGCCACACCGAATGCCAGTAATGCAATCGACAGGCCGACAGTTGTTCTCAATTTACGCTTTTCTAGTACGTTCAAATCCATCTCCAAAAATGGGTAAGCTATGGTTCCACGCTCGGCAATTGGGCTAGGCTAGATGCCCAGCCCGATTTGATCAAGGGCGCACTTTGCATAAGAGTGCCCTGTTTGGTTTAAATATTTGTCCACACTGGAAAGTCCCGAATGCGCCCATTGGCCGTCATCACCGGCATCATCGCCGGATCGTGTGTTGCGATCACCGTCAGCCTGGCAGCCGTCATGCTGGTCTACCTGATTCTGGGCGACGACTATCCACGGGTTCGGTACGAATTCAGGCCTCTCCTTGCAAGTCTGCTCCTGTTCTTCGGTATGACCGCAATATCGTCCGCGAGTTTCTACACTTTGCTGACAAATAACCGCTGGGCTCGTCCCTTGCAGGTCGTACTCTGGGCGGGCATCGCAGGGACGACGTACTACTACCTGCCGTAGCAACAGTCAGTCCAGCAGTTGCGGCGGCGGGTTCTCGCCCGCCTGCGCGATGTCCTGTCGGCGTGCACGCATCTTCTCCTGCAATGATTCACGAACACTGTCGGTCTCTGCCTGCCCGCGCTTTGGCGTCCTGGAGCGATAGGCGCAGAACTCGTCGTAAGCTTCTATCTCCGGCTGCAGTTCACGCATAACGAGTTCGATCATGATGGCGTCGTCCAGATAACCGAGCCCGGGAATCGTGTCCGGTATCAGGTCATCCGGTTCCGAAAAGTAAGCCAACGCGTGCAGGACGCGCTGCACTTCAGCATGCGGCAAGCGCCACTCGATATCGGAAATCATCTGCAGCAACGTGCGTAGTTTGCGCAGCCGTTGTGCAATGAATCCCGAGGTCTTGGCGTCACTCCGTTCCTGCAGCAGGTCGGTGGCGGTAGCGACGATCTCCTCTGGCGATTTCCGGACGGCGCCACTGCGCGCGTGCTGCATGATCAGACGAAAATGTTCGAGGTCGTCATCGTCCAGTTCGAAAGAGACTTGCAGGCCCATCGCTGCCTAGTCTTTCCGGAAGTGCTTGTCCCAGTTCTTCGATCGATCAAACCGGCCCGTATTGTACGGGTCGATTCCTTCTGCATCATTGCTGCCCGCGGTATTACTGCTATCGTCGACAATGGACAGCATATCGTGGGTGCCGGCTTCTTCGCGCACAAACTTCGTGCGCCGCAGGACGTTTTTTCCGGGCCCGCCAGCTTCGATTCTGCCATCGACTGCGGCATCAAATTCCACGTAGTCGGAATTCGCCGTCCTGGTCGTTGCAGTACGATTGGCAGCGACGGGTCTGCGCGCGGCGCGCGGTACTGTGCCGGAGCGATTCCGGGCGATTTTCTGCGTAGCTTCCTCGGGCGAAATCTTGTCGGCCAGCCAGTTCAGAAAACGCTTCATTGCAGGTATCCGTACATCAGATTGAAGTGATCAAAGCTCGACTATAAGTCTTGTGAATCATAAGGATGCAACATTATCGACATAATCTCCATGCAAAGCTGCGCAATGCGCGCCCGTTGGAAATTATTCCGTGACGCAGGTCACAAACCGGTCAGTTACGGACTTTGTTCTCGCTACTCGCGGAGCGCCCCGCGGTGGCCCACAGGAAGCGTGTCAAGCGGATGGTCTGCCAGCCGAGGTAGGGGGCCAGCACCAGGAACCAGGCGACCCAGTCACCCTGGCGAATCTTGCCGCCGAGGCTGTTGAAAAAGCCGGTGAAGCCGGCGCCGGCATAATCGCCGAAGACCTGTCCACCAACAAAGTAGATGGCTATGGGCAACAGGACGAGACCAAGAAACAGCAAGCCGAGAAACAGCGCCAGTTCCCTGATGACGAGCTTTTGCAAGGGGGGTCGTGCTTGGTCCACGCGGCCGGTATCGTTGCCAGAAGTGCGGCTATCGTTGCCCAGGCAGGCCCAAAGATCAAGCAGGGCAGTAGCGCTCACACGCTCGTTGCTAGTCGTTGTCCTGCCGTTCCCGGGCGCGCCGCCGGTAGATCATGATGCCCATGTGCACGCACGCAGCAGCAAAAAACAGGTAGTGCGGCAGTATCCAGAACCAGTTGCCGATGTAGAGCGTGGCAAGGAATGCGGCGATACCACAGAAGATATAGAAATACGGCAGTGCTGCGTACAGCAGCTTGGGA
This sequence comes from Gammaproteobacteria bacterium, assembly GCA_030429005.1. Lineage (GTDB taxonomy): Bacteria > Pseudomonadota > Gammaproteobacteria > Steroidobacterales > Woeseiaceae > UBA1847. Next base: position 9,747 of record JAUIDP010000076.1, read on the forward strand.
ATCCAGATCTTCTTCGAGAGCAGGCTGCCGGTATCGCGTGTGAGCTGCTGGGTCTCGGAAAGGCCCGCGGCAGGTTTTGAGGCATGGCCGGCGATCATCTGACTTGCACTCCTTTGCACATCAGATGCAATTTTACGAGGTACGGTTTCCGCAATCCGTGAGTAGGCTCACAGAATTGGTTCGCCTGCATCAATTTTGGCTGTCTAGCTGTCCCTTTTGGGGCGTTCCTCGTAGCGAAATTCGGCCGTACCGACGCTTACGACGTCGCCGTTCTTCAGGAAATGCTCCTTGACCCTGCAACCGTTGACGAACACGCCGTTTTTGCTACCCCAGTCGATCAACCGGGTCACATCGCCCTCGATAACGACCACGGCATGTCGCCGGCTGACGTGTTTCGACTTGAGCTGGATGTCGTTGCTGTGCGTTCGGCCAATGGTCAGCCGATCCTTGAACAGTGGAAAGCGCAATTTTTGACCTTCAATATGGCCGGTCAACAGCCGCGTTACCCGGTCCCGGTCGATACCGCCGCGTTCTTCGATACGTTCTGCGACGCGGTCATCGATATCCTGGATCGCGTCTTTGACGACAGGAATCGACTCGGGCCGCTGCGGGGACTGCGCGAGTTCAGCAAGCAGGCTGTTCACTGCCTGGGTTTTGGACTCCAGCCTGGAACGCAGCGAGTCGAGTTCTTTCTGCAGATCGAGACGTGCGCTCTCCATCTCGCTGATCCGGGCCTGGCTGTTTTCTTCAGCCTGGGCAAGCGCGTTTTCCAGGTCTTCTCTCTGGCTGCGGGTTCGCAGCAGGTCGGAAGCAAGTTCTTCGGCTACCTGCTCGCGTTGCGACAGCGTTTCCTGCGCGTCCCCGAGCTCAAACCGAATCGTGCGAATTTCCTCGGCGTGAGTGTCGTGTAACTCGGCCATGCGGGCTTCCAGTTCCGCGTTTCGGGCAATCGACTCTTCCAGTTCTGTCTGCAGGTTGGCGACTTGTGAACAGGTGCCGGCCAGCTGCTGCTCCAGCGCCTCTACCTGCCGGTTCAAATCGCCGGTCGATGCGATCTTGCGCCGCAACTGGTAGCGCAACTGGTCAGCGTAATTCTCAACGCCCTCCAGTCGCGCGCGCAACTCGCGATTCTCGAGATCGCTGCCGGCCAGTTTGCCGGCCTGCAATTGCACCAGCTGCTGTCGCTGCTGCGCCTCGTCGAGATCGTTCCCTGCGATACCCTGGTGCAGTTTCTCGAGATCATCGGCCAACGCCATGTAGGCGTCATCACGGCTCGCAACGGTCGTCTCAAGTGACTGAATCCGTTCGTCGCGTATTGCAATCTGTGCTTCCGTGGCTTCGATCGTTTGTTGTGCAGCCTGCAGCTGCTCGTTGAGCTGGTTGACGAGATCCTCACGCGCATCGAGTTCGGTTGAAACGCCTTGCCACTTGGCGCGCAGGACTTCCAGTTCGAACTTCAGTTCTTCGGCAGTATCACTCTTTTCGGGCGAACCCGGACGCGTTGTGGAATCCGCGTCATCCTCCGCAATGTCGGAAGCTGACGATTTCCGGTATCCCGTCGTCGTGGCAGCCGCTTCGGTTTCGTCGTCCAGCGGCTGTTCCGACAGCGTCAGTGCCTCCAGTTCAGCGGTTGGATCGTCATCAGTGGCGACTAATACTTTGATGTTCTTTTTCTCATTAGCCATGCACGCATACTACCACGCGCGCCGCTGCTGGCCATTATCGTCGCATCGAAAATGACGAGATTACGTAAAGTTGGCGCGGATATCTCAATCGCAGGGAACGGTGCGCCCCGCGGCCCATTGGCGCAGTTCCGCGATACGCTCCTGCATGACGACCGATAGCGGGCGGGTCAGTGCCAGTTCGCTGAGCACATGCTCGGTGGTCAGTTGCTTGCCCTGTGCGTGCGCGGCATACAGCGCCGAAACAATGGCCTGTTCCAGCTCGGACCCGGAAAAGCCTCCCGATTGGCCGGCAATCGCGGCAATGTCAAACTGCGCGGGGTCCTGGTCGCGCCGGGCCAGGTGGATTTGCAGAATGGCAGACCGGTTGTCGAGGTTCGGCAGGTCGACAAAGAAAATTTCGTCGAAGCGACCCTTGCGTACCAGTTCCGGCGGCAACCCGGCGATGTTGTTCGCTGTGGCGACGACGAATACCTGGCTTTGCTTTTCCGCCATCCAGGTCAGGAAAGTGCCAAGTACCCGCTGCGTTGTGCCGGTCTCTCCGCCGCGCCCGGCGATGCCTTTCTCGATCTCGTCTATCCACAGAACGCACGGTGACATGACGTCGGCGGTCTTCAGGGACTGCCGCAGCTTGCGCTCGGTTTCCCCATGGTACTTGTCGTAAATAGCACCGAAGTCCAGCCGCAGCAGCGGTACGCCGAAGATACCGGCTGTGGTCTTGGCCGCGAGGCTCTTGCCGCATCCCTGCACCCCGAGCAGGACGATACCTTTTGGCGGATCCAGGTGAGCGGTTTCAACGTCACCGCGAAACACGGCACGCCGTTTCTGTAGCCAGTCCTTCAGTTTTGACATGCCACCCAGGTCACTGAAGCGCGCCGTGTCGTACTCAAACTGCAACGCGCCGCCCCGGTTCAGGAGTTCGTACTTGGCCTGCATGACATCGGGCAGGTCAC
>JAUIDP010000077.1 GCA_030429005.1 Gammaproteobacteria bacterium
CGCCGTAGTTCTCCCCGAAACCCTCGTGGCGGATCGCAGACAGGCCGATGATGTGCTCGAGCTCGTGTTTCTCCAGGAACCGGCGGTAAGCGAAAGGCAGGTCATAGGAAACATTCAGCACGGCAACATCGGTGAGATTTTTCACCCGTCGATCGAACTCGATCGCCGATTTCGCGCACACCTCCGTGTCGATGCTCAGCACAATGTTCATGATCTTGCGGATGCCGAGCCAATTGGCGAGCGTTGCGTTTTGCAGCTTCGTGTTGACCAGTGATACATCCGGCGCGCGGCTGCCAACGGCAGGCAGTTCGCCGAAAGTTCGGTAAGTTGCGTTTTCGTAGCGGAAACTAGGCATTGAGAATTTCGTCCATGGCGCTGACGTAAGCATCGATGTCGGCATCGGTCTTGGTTTCGGTCGCGCAAACAAGCAGCGCATCACCAAGGTCAAAACCGCCGAGAATATTGCGCCTTGCCAACTCGTCGAGAACTTCTGCAACCGGCCGCTTGAGGCGCAACGCAACCTCGTGAAAGTGGGCGCCCGGGTAGACGCGCTCGACACCGTCCAGTGCAACCAGCTTGTCGACCAGCGAAGTCGTGTTTTGCAGCGACTGCAGCGCAACCTGGCGCAGACCTTCGAAACCCAGCAACGCCATGTAGATCGTGGCGGCCGTCACCATCAGTCCCTGGTTGGTGCAGATATTCGAGGTCGCCTTGGAGCGCCGTATATGCTGCTCGCGCGCCTGCAACGTCAAAGCGAAGCCGGGCTGGTCGTCGAGGTCCGTCGTCTTGCCGACGATACGCCCCGGCATTTGCCGGACGAGCGGTTGCTTGCAGGTCATGAAGCCGAAGTACGGTCCGCCGGACGACAGCGGCACACCGAGCGGCTGGCCTTCGCCACAGGCAATATCCGCGCCTTCGGCGCCCCAGCTGCCCGGTGCCTTGAGCAGCGCCAGCGAGGTCGGGTTGACGACGGCGATGACCAGCGCACCGTTGGCATGCGCCCAGTCAGTCAGCCGATCCACATCTTCCAGCGTGCCGTGAAATGACGGCTGCTGGATAACGACGGCAACGGGGCTGTCACCCGCTTCCAGCTCATCGGTCGCGTTCCCGGTCGACTTGTCCAGTGGCAGGCGTTCGAAGCGAATGTTCTGCCGACCGGCAATTGCCGTCGCCACTTTCTCGTAAACCGGGTTCACGCCCGGCGCCAGCAGGATGCGGCCGGATTTCGCTTTGCGATTGCTGCGTACTGCCATCAACGCAGCTTCCGCCAGGCCGGATGCTCCGTCGTACAGCGACGCATTGCTGACATCGAGCCCGGTGAGTGCCGTGATCATCGACTGGTATTCGTAAATCACCTGCAACGTCCCCTGGCTGGCTTCGGCCTGGTACGGCGTATAGGCGCTGTAGAACTCGCCGCGTGTCGCAATATCCCAGGCCGCGGTCGGGATGTGGTGCTCATAGGCACCCGCACCGATAAAACACGCGGGCGCTCCATCGGCAGCAGCACGTGCCGTCATCAACCGCCGGATTTCCATCTCGTTCAATGCGGGTGGCACGCCGTCGAGCGAGTCGATCAGCAGTTCTTTCGGAATTTCGTCGAACAGGTCATCCAGGCTACTGGCGCCAATGGCGGCCAGCATTTCCCGGGTGTCATCGGCGGTATGCGGTATGAATGGCATTGGCTTCCTCAGGCGTCTTCTTCGTCGAGCAAGGCTTGGTAGTCGTCCGGCGACAGCAACTCGCTCTCGTCGATGGCGTCGCTTGGCTGCATTTGCACGATCCACCCATCACCGTACGGATCCGCGTTGATTCTCTCGGGGTCATCACTCAATTCGTCATTGACGGCCACGACGGTGCCCGAGATCGGCGCGTAGACATCCGATGCGGCTTTGACGGATTCGACGACCGCCATGTCACCGCCACTGTCCAGTTCCTGGTCTACTTCCGGCAACTCGACATAGACGAGGTCCCCCAGTGCGGACTGCGCATGATCGGTGATGCCGATCGTCACGCTGCCGTCTTCTTCACGGCGCAGCCACTCGTGCTCACTCGTGTACAACAGGTCCCCAGGCAAGTCACTCATTGTTCAATCTCCTGTTCTATTTTAATTTTTCCGTTGCGCACGAACGGCGTTGGCACGATTCGCACATTGAGTAATTTACCGCGCACATCCACCTGCGCGCGCTGGTAGTCGCCCGCCGGCAGACGCGCCAGTGCGATCGAGCGGCCGATCGTCGGTGAAAAGCCACCGCTGGTTATCTCGCCTTCGCCGACACCGTCGACGACAACGCGCTGGTGGTTGCGCAGTACACCTTTATCTTCCAGCAACAGGCCGACGAAGCGCTGTCGTTTGACATCGGCGCGCACCGCCTCCAGGCCGGCGCGGCCGATGAAATCGCGATCCGCGGGCTCCCAGGCGATTGTCCAGCCCATGCCGGCTTCCAGCGGCGAGATCGTCTCGTCCATGTCCGAGCCGTACAGGTTCATCGCGGCCTCGAGGCGTAACGTGTCGCGCGCTCCGAGCCCGCAGGGCACGATTCCCGCCGCCAGCAGTCGATCCCAAAGCTCTGCAGCGCGGTTAGCCGGCATGACGATTTCCCAGCCATCCTCGCCCGTGTAACCCGTGCGCGCTACAAACAGGTCCCCCGCCTCCATGCCGAAGAACGGGCGCATGGCCAGCGCCTGCTCACGCCATTCTTCGTCGATGCAGATTGCCGCCCGCTCGCGCGCCTCCGGCCCCTGCACGGCGACCATCGCCCGGTCAGTCTGCTCGGCCACGACAACGTCGAAAGCGGTTGCCTGTTGCCGGATCCAGGCCAGGTCTTTTTCGCGCGTGGCGGCATTCACGACCAGCCGGAACCATTGCTCGTCCATGAAATAGACAATAAGGTCGTCGATCACGCCGCCGGCTTTGTTGAGCATGGCAGAGTACAGCGCCTTGCCCGGGGCTTGCAGCTTCGCCACGTCATTGGCCAGCAGGTAGCGCAGGAAGTCGCGCACCCTCGCGCCCGTCAGGTCGACGATGGTCATGTGCGAAACATCGAATATGCCCGCCGCCTGGCGGACGGCGTGGTGTTCTTCTTTCTGCGATCCGTAATGCAGCGGCATATCCCAGCCGCCAAAATCAACGAGCCTGGCGCCCGCGGCGACATGCTGTTCGTATAACGGCGTTCTTGCTCCCATCTCGTCGGTATCCTGTTCGGCCAAAACAACCACAGACCAACATGGTCTGCAGCCCCTCTGTCCGAAAACCTGAGAGATCAATGGCATACATGCCACATACCCCTTCGGTGGGCCGCTGACGGACCGCTCTCCAGAGCCAATCAGCGATCGCAGTCCTTCTGCCTGAGCGTTTCCGGGCAAGTTGCGCCTTCGGCGCCCCGTTCGTTCATCGGGGTCTCTTCTGCACGCGCTATCGATTGGAGCGCGCATCATAGCCAAAGGGCGGAGCGGTTGCCACCCGCGCGGGTGCCGGGTAACAATGCGGCCAGTTTGAATTCGAGGAATCGAGATGCCACTGCGCCGAACCTGTACTGCCCTGATCCTGACACTGCTTGCCTCAAATGCGCTGGCCGGCGCCAGCGAAGACTTTGCCGCACTGATGGACGAGGAATGGGAAGCGCGGCTGGCGTATTCACCCGTATTCGCCTCGCAGCTCGGCGACAAACGCTACAACGACCGCTGGGAGGATCGCTCCCTCGCGGCGATCCGGGCGTACCAGGACCAGTCGCGCGAGTTTTTGCGGCGTACCTATGCCATCGACAAGGCCGCACTCGATGCGACGGACCAACTCAACTTCGAACTGTTTCGTCGCTCGCTGCAGGACCGTGTCGATGCGTTCCAGTTCAAGGCCCACCTGTTGCCGCTGCACCACCGCGGCGGCGCCCAGAACCTGGAGAACACGACCAACCGCCTCAGTCTCGAGTCGGTCGACGACTTTGAGGACTGGCTGGCGCGCATGAATGCGGTCGACGACTACATCGAGCAAACCATTCAGCTGGCCGAGGCCGGGCGCAAACAGGGTTACATGCCGCCGAAGATCCTGATGCAGCGAATTCCGGACCAGATCGCCGCGCAGCTCGTCGACACGGCGGAAGACAGCCCGTTCTACAGCGTTTTTGCCGAGCTGCCCGATACGATCAAAGCTGCCGACCAGGCACGGCTCCAGGCGGCGGCAATCGACAGCATCGACGACGTGATCCTGCCGGCCTACCGGCGCCTGGACAAGTATTTCCGTGACACCTACCTGCCGGCGAGCCGCGACAGCATCGGCCTGTCGGAACTGCCCAACGGTAGTGCCTGGTACGAGCAACAGACCCGCCAGTACACAACCACGAACATGACGCCCGACGACGTGCACGCGCTCGGCCTGAGCGAAGTGAAACGCATCCGTGATGAAATGCAGGCGATCATCGACGAAGTCGATTTCGACGGCAGCTTTGATGACTTCCTGGTTTTCCTTCGGACCGACCCGCAGTTCTACTACGACAACCCGGACGATCTCTACGAGGCCTATCTCGCAACCTGCAAGCGCATTGACCCGGAACTCGTCAGCCAGTTCGGCAAACTGCCGCGCATGCCTTACGGTGTTAAACCGATACCCGACTCCATCGCACCGGACACGACCACGGCCTATTACACGCGGCCTGCCGCGGACGGCTCACGCGCCGGCATTTACTGGGTGAACCTGTACCGGCCCGACGTACGACCGAAATACGAGATCGAGGTGTTGTCGGTTCACGAAGCGATGCCGGGTCATCACCTGCAAATCGCGCTGCAGCAGGAACTCGGCGACATGCCAAACTTCCGCCGCTTCGGCGGCTTTACGGCGTTCGTCGAGGGCTGGGGGCTGTACAGCGAGAGCCTCGGCTATGACCTCGGCCTCTACAAGGACCCGTACTCGCGGTTCGGCCAGCTAACCTACGAGATGTGGCGCGCCGTGCGCCTTGTCGTCGATACCGGCATGCATTACAAGGGCTGGACTCGGCAGCAGGCGATCGATTTCTTCAAGGCCAATGCTGCCAAGACGGAACTCGATATCATCAACGAAATCGACCGCTACATCGGCTTTCCCGGCCAGGCCCTGGCGTACAAAATCGGCCAGCTACGTATGCAGACAATTCGCCAGCGCGCGGAAATTGCGCTTGGCGGACGCTTCGATGTGCGTGCGTTTCACGATGCGCTGCTTGGCGCCGGCGCCCTGCCGCTCGACCTGCTCGAATCACGCATGGATGCGTGGCTCGCGGGGCAGGACCAGTGACCTGAAAATCGCGATCGTCGGCTGCGGCCCGGCGGGGCTGGCCTGTGCGCTGACGCTGCATCGACTCGGCTACAGGCCGGAGCTGTTTGAACGCTTCGGTCGCGCGAAACCGCTCGGGTCCGGGATCATCCTGCAACCAACGGGCCTGGCCGTGCTTGGCGCGCTGGGTCTCGGGCCGGCCATTCAGGCGGCAGGCCACCGCATCGACCGTATCGTCGGCTACAGCGAACCGGCGCACCGCCGCGTTCTGAATGTGAATTATGCCGCGCTGGGAGCGGGCCATTTCGGTATCGCGATACATCGCACGGCACTGTTTGACGTGTTGTACGCGGCAGTACGTGCAACCAATCTGCAGGTCAATACCGCAACCGAGATTGCACATCCCGGGGCGTTGCCGGACTTCGACCTGATCATTGATGCTTCCGGTGCAAGATCGATGTTGCGCGACTGCACGCAGCCCCACACAGGAATTCAGCCGCTGCGCTACGGCGCAATCTGGGGAAACTTTGACTGGCCGGGTGCGCCGTTGCGAGCCAACCAGCTCGAGCAACGGTACGTCAATGCACATACGATGGTCGGCGTCTTGCCCCTGGGCCGTGGCGTCAATCAATCATCCGACCAGGTGGCATTATTCTGGAGTTTGCGCCACCAGGATTACCCGGCGTGGCGATCCGCCGGCCTGGAGAGCTGGAAGACCAGGGTCAGGACAATCTGGCCGGAAACCGCTGCAATCCTCGACCAGGTTCAGTCAGTCGATCAAATGGTGCTCGCGCAATACGCGCACCATACGCTGCGCAAGCCGTACGCTGGCCACGTCGTTCAGATCGGCGATGCGGCACATGCAACCAGCCCGCAACTTGGACAAGGTGCCAACATGGCCCTGCTGGATGCCTGGACACTCGGAAATGCCGTGCAGCGCAACAGCGACGTGCAGAGCACGATTCGGGAATATGCCTCAAGCCGGCGCTGGCACGTTCGCAGCTTTCAGTTTGCGAGCCTTGCGCTGACCCCGTTCTACCAGTCGGACAGCCGCGTATTGGCCGCTTTTCGGGATTTCAGTTTCGACTTTCTTTCGCGGTTGCCCGGCTGCCGGCGCATCGTGGCCGGTTTGATCTCCGGACTGCTTGGCAGCCCGCTGCGCAAAGCAGGACTCGACGCCAGTCGGTCGTCAAACGTCAAAGGTGATTGACGTCTGCCGGTCGGCGGGAAACTCCCGGCGGGCATCCGCGGCGCGTTCCTCGGGAGACGCGGATTCGTCGTAGATTTCGTCGATGCGGGCGATGCGTCCGGACAGGCCGGTGCCGTTCGCAATCTGGATATTGAGCCCCGGACGCGCATTCATCTCGAGGATCAGCGGCCCCTGTTCGCTGTCGATCACCATATCGACACCGAGGTACCCGAGCCCGGTCACTTCATAGCCACGCGCCGACGATTGCAGTATGAAATCCCACTGCGGAATCTGCAGCCCGGCAATCAGTGCCCCGGTGTCCGGATGCTCGTCGACGATCTCCGTGCCGAGCACGCCGTGCAGCGTCGTACCGAGACTCATATCGACGCCGGCACCGACGGCCCCCTGGTGCAGGTTCGCCTTGCCGTCGGACGCCTGCGTCGGCAGGCGCACCATGGCCATCGCCGGGTAGCCGCGATAGACGATGACACGGATATCCGGCACGCCCTGGTAACTGACGTCCGCAAAAACCGGGTCGAACTTGACACAGTATTCGATCAGCGCCGCATCGGGATTGCCGCCAAGGCTGTATTGCCCGCCGACAATGTTCGAGACGTGGTGCTCGATCTGGTCGGCCGTGACCAGCAGGCCGCTGGCCAGCCGGAACGAGTCGCGCCGGCGCTGGCTGCGGCCGGTGACGACGAGAATGCCGTCGCCGCCACTGCCCTGTGCCGGCTTGATGACGAAGCTGTTGCGGTCACCGACGATCTCCATGAACTTGCGCGTTTCGCCCTGGTTGCGAATGACACCGTACATTTCCGGTACCGCCATACCCGCTTCCACTGACAGCTTCTTCGTCAGCACCTTGTCATCAACACGCGGAAAAAACTTGCGCGGGTTCATGCGCGCGATATACGACGAATTGCGTTCGTTCAGGCCCAGTACGCCCGCCTGGCGCAGCTTTTTCGCCAGCGCCAGCATCAGCGGTCCGCCAACGCCTTGAACCGCCGCAGCTCCAGCAAGCGGTAGCCGGTGTAGCGGCCTGCGAGCATGACCAGCGCCAGTACGATCAACAGCAGCTCAGGGAATGTGAAAATCAGGTGCTCGAGCCATTCGAAGCCCATGCAAATATACGCGGCCATCGCGACGACGAGGCTGCCGATGCCTTCGCGCAACGCATCTGCCGGGCCGCGTTCTTCCCAGACGACCGACATGCGCTCAATTGTCATCGCAATGATGACCATCGGGAACAGCGCGACGGACAGCCCGGTCTCCATGCCGAGTCGATTCGAGATCAGGCTGATCAGCAACATCAACAGGACCACGACAATCAGCACGGCGCTGAGCCTCGGCACAAGCAACAGGCGAAGTCGCTCCAGCAGGAAGCGGATGCTCAGACCCAGCGCGATCAGGATCGTAAACAGAATGACACCCCAGACGAGCTGGGTCTCACGAAATGCCAGCGCGATCAGCACCGGCATGAAGGTGCCGAAGGCATCGATGCCGACAAAGTTTCGCAACACGACCATGACCAGAGCGCCAATCGGAATCATCAGCAATACGCCGTAAACCGCCTGCGTGGCGATCGGCATGCTGTAGAGCGAAAAGTCGATCGCCGCCGAGCCGCGCTGCGCTGCCTGTGAGTTGGCGATGGCCACGGCATCGAGATGGTTTTCCTGGACAGCGAAATTCACCTGGACATTGCTGCCGCCTTCAACATTGATCAGCGGCTCATTGCCGCGCCACCAGACAAGAAAAGTGTCAGGCAGGGCTTCGTCGCCGGTCATCGGGTTGAAATATCGCCAGTCGTCGCCGTCGTGAATTTCCAGCCAGGTCAGCATTTCCGCGTCGCGCTGCCGCCCCTCCAGCTCGAGTCCGTGCACCATGCGTGCCGGGATGCGGGCCGATGCCAGGATCGTCGTCAGCGACTCAACGAATTCGGCACGGCTGGTCGCTTCGAGGCGCAGCAGTTCGACGTTGGGGTCCGGCGAAGGATCATTCATTCGTTGCAGCAGTTCCGACGTAAACGATGCCGCATCGGCCGAGTGTTCCTTGACCTCGGCGACCAGTACGTCGACCGCGGTCTTGAACGGTTCGTTGATCGTTGGCTGCGGCGGGAATGGCGGCGTCGTATCAGATTGCGTATTCGATGCATCCTGGTAAACAGATATGCGGTAGTAAATCGTTTGCCGCCCGTCCGCACGGCGAATCGCCCACTGCGCTTCGCGCCCGCCGGTGCCGTAATTCAGGCTGAATCCATAGCCGCGCGACACCGGGTTCTCGTTGAGAGTGCGAAATCCGGGGGTCAGCGTCGGAATGTGCAGGTTGACCTTGATCGATCCCGGCCCGCTGTCGAAACTGATCGAAGACTCGATCGTCCAGACCGGCACCTCCTGGTTCTGGCTGACCGGAAAGCCCAGCACCTGCCACTTGTAGACGAACAAGGACAGGCCGATTGCGGCCAGCAAGGCTGCGAGAGCATATACATATGATTGTTTCATCGTGGCCTCTCCCGGCGTCAGCGCCTGGTTCCCAGCGCGACGCTTACCACGTGCTCGCGAATCGGTCCGCTGCGGTTAAACAGGCGCATACCGGTCGTCAGCAGTTCTTTTAGTAGTGCAGAGTCTGTCGCAAAGAGACGATTTAGGCCAGTCATAAAATGCAGCATGGACGCATTGGCGCCCTTGCGGGCCCGCTCATAGCGGCGCAACACTGGCCGGTCACCGGGGTACTCGCCGGCCGCCATTGCCGCCACGATCACGTCTGCAAGGCAGGCTGCGTCCTGCAGGCCGAGGTTGCCACCCTGGCCTGCAAGCGGGTGAATGGCATGCGCCGCATCGCCAATCAGCGCGATGCCAGCCTTTACGTAATCCTGTGCATGCCGGGCCTCGAGATCGAATGTACCGCGCGGGCCTGCAGCCGTCAGCGTACCGAGCGCGTAGTCGGACGCATCGCTCAACATGTCGCCGAGCTCTGCATCGCTTGCTGCCAGCGCCGCTTGTGCCTGTGCCAGGCTGGTGGACCAGACTACCGAGATGCGGCCGTCGGGCAGCGGCAGCATGCCCAGCGGACCGGTATGCAGGAAGCGCTGCCATGCCGTGTTGTTGTGGGGCACTTCGGGTTGGAGGTGTGTAACAAAGGCCTGCTGCTGATACGGCCAGTTCGCTGTTTCGATCCCGGCACAGTCACGCACACTCGAGCGTGCCCCGTCAGCGCCAATGACGAGATCGGCATCCAGCCTGCGTCCGTCTGCGAGCAACAAGCGCTGTTTGCCGCCGCTGTATTGAATCTCAGCAAGCGGTGCTTTGAACAACAACTCGACTGCCTCGTTTCTCAGCACATCAAGCAAAGCACATTGCAGCCGCTCGTTCTCGACGATGAACCCCAGTTGCGCCGCCGCAAACTCGGCAGCATCGAAACAGAGGGCATCGCCACTGTCAGCAGTGGACGATGCGTCCCAGACACGCATTTTCTCGAACGGTGCGACCCGCGTTCGATCGACCGCCGACCAGGCGCCGATGCGATCCAGCAGGTCGACCGATCCGGTTGCTATCGCCGAAACCCGCAGCCCATAGGCGCCGTCAGCAGTGAGCTGCGGACGTTCGCCTCCATCGAGCAACGTCAGCCGGATGGCATCGCGCGATTCGCTTTGCGCCAGGATCGTGGCAACAGTCAGTCCGGCAATTCCGGCACCGACAACAACAATATGCGCCTGTGTTCTCACGTCAGCGGCACGCCGCGTGACAGCCGTGGCAGGCGGCCTGCCAGCCCCATTGCATGCCGGGCAAATTGCGAGCGGACGCCCGGCACGAGGTCGAAACCCAGCATGGCGAGGCCACGCAGGATCCGCAGCGGCCGCCTGCGGTCAGAAAACAGCTTCGTCAGACCGTCCGTCAAACCGACCAGCTTGGTCTGGTCGCTCCTGCGCCAGGCCGCGTAGTGCTGCAGAAGTTCCGCATCGTCGAGGTCGAAATCCGCAATGCAGTCGCACAGTGCGGCAACGTCACGCAGGCCGAGATTGAAACCCTGTGCAGCAACCGGGTGCAATCCGTGCGCGGCATTGCCGATCAGTACCGAACGGGTTGCCGTCAGCCGCGCGGCTTTGCTGAGGTGCAGCGGATACGAACTCCGTTCGCCCACGTTCGAAAGCCTGCCGAGCCGATTGCCGAACGCGTCCTGCAAGGCCGCAAGAAAGTCCGGCTCGTCCAGGGCAAGAATGCGGTCCGCATCGCTGTCGGCCACTGTCCAGACGAAGCCTGCGCGGCCATCGGTAATCGGCAGCATTGCCAACGGGCCATTGCTGGTGAAACGCTCGTAGGCGCAGTTGTTGAGCGGTTTTTCCGGCAACAGGTTGCCGACGATTGCACGCTGCCCGTAATTGACGTGCCGGACGGCGATTCCCAGCATGTCGCGCACAGCAGAACGCGCTCCATCGGCCGCGACCAGCAGGCGGCACTCGAGATCCTGGCTCTCGCCCCGTGCGTGCTGCAAAGTAACTGTCGCCTGTTCCGGTGCAAGCCGGGCAGCGGTAATCCGCGCCGGGCAATACTGATCGAGACCGGCCACGCCCGTCAGCGCCTGGCGCAACACTTCACCGAGCACGCGGTTGATGACAACGTATCCAAGTGCCTCGACACCCTGTTCCTGCGCATCGATGTGCGCGAAACCAAAACTGCCCTGGTCGGAAACATGAATTTTCTCGACTGGTGTCGCCGCCGCGGCGATGTCATGCCACACACCCAATGCTTCGTACATGCGCTGCGTACTGCGCGACAACGCTGTCGAGCGATCGTCGAAACTGGGCTGCGCGGCTGCCGCCGGCTCAACGGGCTCCACGATCGCGACGCGCAGCGACAACGGTGCCAGGGCCAGGGCGAGACTCGAGCCGACCATGCCGCCGCCTGCAATGATGATGTCGTACTTCATGTGCGTTGCATCATCGCCTCAACGTCGTCGGGGTCCTTTGCCAGGCCCTTGCTCAGGACGTCCGGACCGTTGCTGGTGACGGCGACATCGTCTTCGATGCGAATGCCGATATTTCGCCAGCGCTTCGCAACCTTGCTCCTGGCCGGGATATAGATGCCGGGTTCGACGGTGGTCACCATCCCCGACTCCAGGATGCGCCATTCGTCACCGACCTTGTAGTCGCCCACGTCGTGGACGTCCATACCGATCCAGTGCCCGGTACGATGCATGAAAAACTCGCGGTATGCATGCTCCTTGATCAGCCGCGGCACCGTGCCCTGCAATAAACCGAGCTTCTTCAGCCCGCGGGTAATGACCTTGACGGCAGCATCGTGCGGGTCGTTCCAGTGATTGCCCTTGCGTGTCTTCTCGATCGCCGCCAACTGGGCCTCGTACACGATTTCGTAGACAGCACGCTGTTCCGGGCTGAACCTGCCATTAACGGGCAGTGTGCGCGTGATATCCGATGCATAGTAGTCCAGCTCACAACCGGCATCGATCAACAGCAGGTCCCCGTCACGTAACTCGTCACGGTTTTCGACGTAGTGCAACGTGCAGGCATTGGCACCGCCGCCAACGATCGGGTTGTACGACATGCACGCGTCGTTGCGGCGAAACTCGCTGGCGAACTCGGCTTCAACTTCGTATTCGTACAGGCCCGGACGCACGGCGCGCATCGCCGCCTTGTGCGCCTTGACC
>JAUIDP010000078.1 GCA_030429005.1 Gammaproteobacteria bacterium
GTATTTCTCGGTGCCGCGAAACAGCAACAGGTGCTCGAGGAAATGCGAGTTGCCGGTGAAGTCCGGCGGCTCGGCACTGTCGCCGACATGCGCCGTCCATACAGCGCTGACGATCGGGTTACTGCGATCCTCGACGGTGATGATGCGCATGCCGTTGTCGAGCACGTGTAACCTGGGTGCGGATACGTCCTGTGCTGCGACAGGCAGGCAAAGCAGTACTCCGGCCAGGAGCGATAGTGTTCTTCTCATTGTTGTCCCCCGCTGAGACGGACCGGCTAGTTTTGCATATCGAGCGTCTGTGCCACCACCTGGTAGTTTTCGTCGAACGGCGGCAGCCCGACCACTGCACGGTCCCGGTTCATCGTTGCCAGCATTTGTTCTTCAATGTCGACCATGCGCGGATCGTCGGCGAGCACGGCCAACTGGGGCACAACCTCGACCAGTTCACCGCCCACCGTCACTCCGCGTTCAGCCGCGAGCAACAAGTGCTCGAATGCGAGATCGTTGTCGCCCAGCATTGCGGCATGTATGCCCTTGTTAAAGGAAAACGCGAAATTCTCGACGCCCTGTTCGCCCAATAGATTCAGATGCCGATCGACCAGCATGATGGCTTCGTCAGCACGTTGCTGATTGCCCGCGCGTTGATACGCCAGCGCCACATCCTGTAGTAGCGGGTATCCCAGGTCTTCCCCTGGCTGCTCCTCCGCCAACGCCGCGACGCTCGGCCAGCGTTCTTCCAGGAAGTCAATCAGCTCCTTGTCACGGCCGTCCCGGACCAGCAGTTGGAAATACGTGTCCGGGTAGCCGCTCGTCGCCTGCCGATAGGCCATTTCGAAAGCTTCGTCCTTGCGGCCAATCTCGTACAGCGCATCAGGCTGGAAGAACATGGAGCCTTCCTGCGTGGCACGCTCGAACTGGCCGGTTCGCAGCAAGCCGAGACTCAGGTAGAGCTTATGAATGCCGCTCATTTCAGTGCTTTCACGGAGCTGCTCCATCAACAGCAGCGATTCCCCGGCACGGCCGGCAAACAGGTTGTTAACCGCTTTGGCAGCCAGCAAGTCGGGATTGTCCGGATCGAACGCGGTCATTCGCTCGATCATTTGCTCCGCCTTGTCCTGCCGGTTGAACGCATTGAACAGGAACATCGCGTTGCCAAAAGCCGGCCGGTACAGCGGGTCGCGTTCGACGAGTTCCTCAATGATCTCCAGCGCTGCTTTCAGGTTGCCCTGGTCCCGCAATGCGATCTGCAGCCAGTTGGTCGCATCGACATTGTTCGGATTGATCTCCAGCGCCTTGGCCAGCGCGTCAATGGCTTCTTCAGATTCCAGCCCGTCCCTGCCGTGGTAGAGCCCCAGTGCCGCCCAGCCCTCGGCAAGACCCGGATCCAGCTCCAGTGCCTGGTCCGCGAAGCGCTTGCCGCGCCGGTTGGATTCGTCGTGCGGGATCGATCCGTACTGCTGGTCGGACAGCAGCATCGTGCCAATGCCGCGTTGTGCATACACAGGGGCATACGCCGGATCCAGCTGGATTGCACGGTCCAGTTCTTTTACGGCGGTTTCAATCTCTGAGCCGACCCGTGAATAAATTCTTTGCTTTGCCCGGAGATAAAGCTCGTAGACCTCCGGCGTCGTTCGTTGCGCCTCGGCGACAACGACGTCGTCTTCCAGCAGGTGGCTGCGTAACTGGTGCAGGATTTCATTGGCGATTTCATCCTGGATCGCGAACACGTCCGTCAATTCGCGATCGTAGGTTTCCGACCAGAGATGGAAGCCGTTGTCGACCTGGATGAGCTGTGCCGTGATGCGGACCGTGGCACCGGCCTTGCGCACCGAACCCTCGAGGATGTGGTTAACGCCGAGCGCGTCGCCAATGCGTCGCAGGTCGTCATTCTGTCCCTTGAAGGCAAATGACGATGTTCGACCGGCCACTTTCAACTCCTTGACGCCGGCCAGCGAATTCAGGATTTCTTCAGTGATGCCATCGGAGAAATACTCCTGCTCATCGTCCGAACTCATGTTGACGAATGGCAGCACGGCAATGGACTTGTCAGCCCCACCACCCGCAATCTCGCCCCCGGATTCTGCAACCGCAGGCTCGTCCGTGATGACGTTGTATTGCCGGTCGACCAGCAGCAAGGCGACCGCGATGGCCAGCGAGGCGATGATGACGCGGTCGAGCTTCTTGCCGGTCTGGCCGGCAATGGATTTGCTGCGGTCCACTTCCGATTCGCGCTTGATACCCTCGGGCGTCATCTCGAACGCCCAGGCGAAAACCAGCACCGGCACCAGGCCGATCGCAAGAATCAGCAGGACCAGTTTTGGTGCCCAGTCGGGAAGTTCGAGAATCGGCGAAATGACGTCGACGACCTGCAGCAATACCCATGAAGCAACGCCGTAGGCAATTGCTACGCGTATAACGTTGCGCCGCTTTAGTTCTGCAAACAGGCTCAATGGCTCGATCCGTGACCAGTGCAGCTACGGATAATACCAATTCTTACCGTTTGTAATAGGTATAATGCGGCATCCCGGGCCAGAACCAGAATAATAAATGTCGCTGATCGCCGAGCTGAAACGCCGCAATGTCTTTCGTGTTGCAGCGGCCTATGCGGTGGTCGCGTGGGTTGTCGCACAGGTTGCGGAGTTCGCGTTCGAAAACTTTGGTTCGCCGGACTGGGTGCTGA
Source organism: Gammaproteobacteria bacterium (assembly GCA_030429005.1). Classification (GTDB taxonomy): domain Bacteria; phylum Pseudomonadota; class Gammaproteobacteria; order Steroidobacterales; family Woeseiaceae; genus UBA1847. The sequence continues at coordinate 2,681 of JAUIDP010000078.1, forward strand.
AGTCCGTGGTCGTCATCCTGCTGCTCGGTTTGCCCATTGCAGTGATTTTCGCCTGGGCGTTCGAGATGACGCCCGAGGGTATCAAGCGCGAATCGCAAGTGGACCGCAGCAAGTCGATTGTTTCGCAAACCGGGCGCAAGCTCGATCGGATCATCATCGCCGTACTGTTACTTGCTGTCGGCTGGTTTGCATTCGACAAATTTGTCGCCGCACCGGATCGTGAAGACTCGGTCCCGTCTGTTGCGGTAACGGTCGCCGACACCCCGGTGCGCGACAAGTCTGTTGCCGTATTGCCGTTTGTTGCGATGAGCAGCGGGCCGGACGACGAGTACTTCGCCGACGGCCTGACCGAGGAAATCCTGAACTCGCTGGCGCAACTGCCGGAACTGCTGGTCACGGCACGCACGTCCGCATTCTCGTTCAAAGGGCAGGACCTGCCCGTGCAGGAAATAGCGGCAGCACTCGGCGTACACCATATCGTCGAAGGTTCGGTGCGCCGTTCCGGCGACCGGCTGCGGGTCACGGCCCAGTTGATTCGTGCGGAAGACGGCTTTCATCTCTGGTCCGAGAACTATGACAGCACGTCCACCGACACGATTTCCGTGCAGGAGAATATTGCCGAACAGATTGCATCGGTCATGGATGTCGTGCTGGATGAGAGCAAACGCGAAGCGATGCGCAAAGCCGGCCTGCGTGATGCCGAAGCGTTCACGTTGTACCAGAAAGGCCTCGAGTACTATGCCGAGGCCCATGGCGAGACCGATATGGTTACGGGTTTGCGCCGGGCTAACGAGTACTTCGAGCAGGTTATCGAGCGAGTGCCAACCTACGCACCGGTGTACGTCGATCATTCCGACTTGTACGTGCACATGCTGACTGACCATGCGGCCGGTTTCGTGGCAGACGGTCTGTCCGAAGATGATATCGCGAACGCCTATGCGACGATCCAGGCCGACTACGAGGCTGCCCGCAAGTATGCGACGACAGAAGCCGAAGTCGTCATGGCCGACCTGGATCTCACTTACATTGGGGACAATTGGCGCGGACTTGATCGGCGCATGCAGCAGGCTGCCGGCCAACCGGGTTGTACTACCAGCAACTGGATCCAGATCGTCAGCCCGATTTTCGGTCAAGCCGAGAGTTATCTCGAGCATGCGCTGCGCGTTCTGGAGTGCGATCCGCAAAGCTCTGCCGCCTGGTTCAACGTGGCCCGTACCCATATGCGGCTGGGAAATACGGACACCGCGCTGGAGTTTGCGCGCAACGGCATGCAGGTGGCGCCTGGAAGCTGGCTGGCGTCCGAGCTTGTTCGCATCCTCGTTGCCGACGGAAAATTCGATGAGGCCACGGAGCAACTCAGTAACATCCAGGTTCGGGAGGTTGCTGCGACATTCACGGCGCTGATTGCCGCCGCCCGACAGGACCACGACGCCTACGAACGGGCCGCCGCGGACCTGGACGACGTCACCACGAGCGGTATCTATTTTCAAGCGATGGTCAGTGCCTGGGGTGGTCGCAGGGAAATCGCCAACCGGGCGGCCGCCGAGATCGACCAGCATCGCCTCGGCCCCGGCACACTCGCGCAATTGGTCTTGTGGTGCGGTTGCGGCGCACCGTTTGACCTCGAGGCAACACCGAACCTGGCCGCTCGCATCAAGGAAGGCAACCTGCCCTGGCCGCCTGCAGAGATCATGGAGTTTCCGCTCAAGACTTGGTAGACAGGCTGCTATGAAAGATGAATTCCCGGGCAAGAAAACCCGCGCCATGCTGGAGCGCGGCATCCCGTTGTTCCTGAACGGGCTCAGGTACGAGGAGCAACTGCAAAAGGCGGCCCGTCGTGGTTTCCGCAGCGCCTGGCAGATCGTCGTCGACAGGGCCGAAGGCGACTTCATCTGGGATCTCGACGGCCGGCGCTACATCGACTTCCAGAACGGCTGGGCAACCAACCCGGTCGGCAATGCACATCCGGAAATCGTCGCCGCCGTCCACGAAGCCCACCAGCGATACGGCTTTCATTACGATCATCCGTTGCGCTACGAACTGGCCGAGAAACTGCTCGCGGTCATGCCGGACTCCTCGCTGACGCGCTTCAGCTACGAAGTCTCCGGCACCGAAGCCGCCGAGGCGGCCGTGTACCTTGCGTTGACGCACAAAGAGCGCCGCCATGTCATCGCCTTCAGTTCGGCCTATCACGGCATGAGTATCGCCACCAAGGTGCTTAGCGGGCTCGGCGGCCAGTTTTCGCGCTATCTCGAAGCATGGCAGGGTGGCGTCATCCGGGCGCCCTATCCTTACAGTGACGACCTGCCGGCCGGCCTGAGCCAGGAGCAGTATGTCGACTACTGTCTCTGGTACCTCGACAATCACATACCCAACAGTGTCGTGGCGCGGGACAACATAGCTGCGGTACTGATTGAGCCCGGGCTGGCCGAGGGCGGCAATTGGATACCGCCGGAGAACTTTCTAAAGGGTGTCCGCGAGTTGTGCGACCGGAACGACTGGCTGCTGATCGCCGACGAAGTGCTGACCGGCCTGGGACGCACCGGCAGGATGTGGGGCGTCGAACACTACGATGTGGCGCCGGACATCCTCGTGATTGGCAAGAATCTCTCCGGTGGCGTCGAGCCCTGCGCAGGCATTGCCGCGCGCGATGAGATCCTTGGCGACAACGACGCCTTTGGTTCCGGTTCGACATTCGCCGGCACACCGGCAGGCTGCGCCGCCGGGATCAAGACACTTGAGCTCTACGAGCGCCTCGACCTGGTGGCGAACGCTGCCCGGCTCGGCGGCATTGCCGCCGGGATCATGAATTCCTGGGAGCAATACGGCATCGTCAGGCAGGTGCGTAGCAACGGGCTGTTGATGGGCGTGAGCTTTTGCAAGCCGGACGGTGATACAGAAGCGAGGGACTGGTGGTATGCGCGCGCCGTACGCAGCCGCATGCTCGCCAATGGTGTCTGGGCCATCAGCGACCGGGAGGACACGATCCGGTTGTACCCGGCATTGAACATGGATGAAGCGGTACTGCGGGAAGGGCTCGGCATCATGGAGGAAGCCATCCGGTACGTCGACCAGCACGGCCAGACCGAAGGCGACTCGCCCGCCTGGCCGACGGGCGTTGCCGGCTTTTGAACAAGGTCGTCACATTCGACGGGGCCCCGCCACCTGGCACCATCAACCTCGGGCTGGGCCAGCCGTCGGCCGAACTGTTGCCGATCGATCTCGTGCAGTCCGCCAGCAATGCGTTCCTGGCGTCGGCTGACCCGCTGTCGCTGAACTACGGCCCGATTGCCGGCGACCCGGGTTTCCTCGACTCGTTGGCCGGGTTCCTCAGCAACAGCTACAACACACCGGTTACCGCCGCCGAGCTGTTCGAGACCAGCGGCAGCTCCCAGGCCCTGGACCTCGTGTCGACAATGTTTGCGAGGCCCGGTGACACGGTGTTCGTCGAGGAACCCTGCTACTTCCTCGCCTTCCAGGTGTTTCGCGATCACCACCTGAACTTTGTCGGCATTCCAATTGACGAGGACGGGCTGAATGTCACGGCATTGCGCGAGGCACTCGGAAAACACAAGCCGGCATTCTTGTATACGATCCCGAGTTTTCACAACCCCGGCGGCCAGAGCACCAGCGCCGCCCGCCGTCGCGAAATCGTTGAACTGGCGGCCGAATACGATTTCCTTATCGTCGCCGACGAGGTCTACCAACTCCTCAATTATTATGCCGAGCCGCCGCCCGCCTACGGCACGATGACGGCCAGTGAACGGGTACTGTCACTGGGTTCGTTCTCAAAGATACTGGCGCCTGGTATGCGACTCGGCTGGATCCAGAGCTCGTCCAGCCTGTTGCAACGAATTCTTGCCAACGGCTTCGTCAACAGCGGTGGCTGCCTGAACCGGATCAGCGCGCATATCGTCCAACAGGCAATGGACGATGGCACGCTGGCGGCTCACATTGACGTACTGAAGCGAACCTACAGACGCCAGCTCGAGGCGATGCACGACGCGTTGCTGGAACATTTTTCGGACCTCGCGACGTGGACGAAACCGGTTGGCGGTTTTTTCTTCTGGTTAACGTTTGCCCGGGACGTCGACACCAGCCAACTGCGGGACCTCGCCCGGGACCGCGAAACCGGTTTCCAGGGCGGCGCCGTGTTCTCCAGCCAGGACGGACTGCACAATTCTATGCGGCTGTGCTTCGCGCACTACGATGAAGACGATATTCGCGAGGGCATCCGGCGGCTGCGCACGCTGTTCTAGGGTTCCTCGTCCTCGACAACATTGCGCAGTGTGCCAATTCCGGCAACCTCGACCTCCACGACATCACCGGGCTCCAGCCAGACCGGTGGATTGCGTGCCGATCCGACCCCCGATGGCGTACCTGTCGATACGACGTCCCCCGGCTCCAGTGTCATGCACTGGCTCAGAATCGCGATGAGGCGCGTCACCGGAAAGATGAACTGCTCCGTGTTGCCCTCCTGCATCAGCTCCCCGTTCAGCCGCGTCGTCAACGTCAGTCCGTTCGCACCGGGCGGCAATTCATCCGCCGTCACGAGCTCGGGACCGAAACCGCCGGTACCGTCGAAGTTCTTGCCGACAGTCCATTGCGATGCGAACCTCTGGTAGTCGCGCAGCGTCGCGTCCTGGAACAGCGTGTAACCGGCAACATAGTCCAGCGCCTCTGCTTCGCTGGCGTGCCGGCAGCGCTTGCCGATGACAAAGGCGATTTCACCTTCGAAATCGAACTTTGATGAACACTTCGGACGGACCAAGGCGCCTGCATGCGGCACCAGCGACGTCGGACCGCGAAAAAAAACTTCGGGAAACGTCGGCACGTCGGCGCCACGCTCGGCGGCATGTGCAGCATAATTACGCCCGATGCAGGCCAGCTTGCCGGGCTTCGGCAGCAAGACCTGGTATTGCACCTCGTTGGCCGGAATGCCGGGCCCCGTATAGGTTGGAACGGCTTCCTGCAGCACGACCTGCAGCCCCTGGTCCAGCAACGACTGCAGGTTGCGAGGAGGATCCGGCAGCAGGTTGCTGACAGGTATAACGGTATCGTCGCGCCGTACGCCGACCTGCTCGACGCCGTCGTGTATAAAGGTTAACAGTCTCATCGTGGGCTACCCTAACACAGGCAGGTAATGTCGAACGCTACGACGAAAGACTATATCGAGGAAACCCGGGAGTGGCTGCGGACGATCGTGATCGGGCTGAACCTGTGCCCGTTCGCTGCCCGAGAGCTGGACAATGAGCGGGTGCGCTTTGCGGTTGCTGCCGTAAAGACCAGTGTACAGCTGTTGCAGGCGCTTGAAGAAGAACTGCAACTGCTGTACGACGATGACAGCATCGGCACAACCCTGTTGATTCACCCGGACGTTCTTGCGGACTTTACAGAATTCAACCAGTTCCTCGACCTCGCCGACGGCCTGCTCGTGCAAATGGATCTCGTCGGAATTCTGCAGATCGCCAGCTTTCACCCGGACTACCGGTTTGCAGGGACTGAGCCCGATGCCGCGGAGAACTTCACCAACCGTTCGCCGTACCCGACGCTGCACATCCTGCGCGAAGCGAGCCTCAGCGAGGCGATCGATGCATACCCGGACGTTACAGAAGTGCCTTCCCGCAATATCCGCAAGATGAATGAACTGGGTGCTGCCCGGTTGAAGACGCTGTTTGGGAGATAGACATCGTGGACGTTATTACTATTTCATTGCCCCGGCTGGCGCTGGCGTTTATCCCCGTTGGCGTCGTGATCGCGCTGATGTGGCGCTGGCACCAGGGTTATGGCCGGGCACTGCATGCCGTTGCCCGCATGTTGCTGCAACTGCTGCTCATCGGCTATGTACTGATCTACATCTTCGAAACCGAGTCCGGCATCCTGATCACGGCCGTGCTCGGCGTGATGGTCGTAGCCGCGAGCTGGATCGCACTCAATACGGTGGACGTGGCCAGGGGGCCGTTGTTCGCTGCATCGCTGCTTGCCGTCCTGGTTGGCGGCGGCTCCACGCTGCTCCTCGTGACCCAGGGCGTGCTCGGCCTCGAGCCCTGGTACCGGCCCAGCTACATCATCCCGTTAGCCGGCATGATCTTTTCCGCGAGCATGACCAATATCAGCCTGGCGCTGGAGCGCCTGCATGCCGAACTCGGCAACGGCAACGCTTTCGAACGCGCCCGCGACATCGCGTTCAGGGCATCGATGATTCCGGTGATCAACTCGTTTTTCGCGGTCGGCCTGATCTCGTTGCCCGGAATGATGACCGGCCAGATCCTGTCCGGCGTGTCACCACTGGTCGCGGCCCGCTACCAGGTCATGGTGATGTGCATGATCTTCGGCGCAGCCGGCCTGTCGACGATCTGCTTTCTGCTTCTGATCCGGCGCAGCCGGGCACTTGCCGCCATCAGCCCCGGGACGGCCGCGCCCTGAGGCATCCTGCACGGCGATTGCAGCGGTCGGCTTTGCCCCCGCACGCCCGTAAGTTATGGTCATGTTGATCACAAGCTATTGAATTTATTAAGTAATTTATAAGTCACGAAAAGGTCAGGCAACGGTCAAGTCATTTCTCTCCGGCATCGCCACTATGCGCTCCACCTGGCGGCACCAATGCCGCCAACAACCTGAGGAGAGAGAAAATGACCAACACGGCAGTAACAGCAAACAATGGCGTCAACGTCGAAGCGCTGCTGGGCGCCCGCGAAGCACTGACAGCAGCACCCGAGGCAGCTCGCTTTGTCTGGCGCGCAGCATCCGAGTGGAAGAGCGGCACTCACACGCAATCCAGCGTACAGCGCTTCTTCGGCCTCGGCGAAGAGCAGAGCCACAAGCAGGAGTATGTTTACGACACCGACCATCCCGAGATCTTTGCATCGGAAGACAAGGGATCCACGCCGGTGGAAATGGTGCTCGTCGGCCTGGCCGGCTGCCTGACGGCTGGCATCGCCGCCGTAGCGCAGAACCGTGACATTCAGCTGAACTCGGTGACAGCAACCATTGAAGCACCGATGGACATCCAGGGCATTCTCGGCATCGATGCCGACGTGCGCAATGGCTTCGACAGCATCACGGTGAACTACCGGATCGATGCGGATGCGTCGGAAGAGGACATTGCGGCCCTCGTCGCACAATCGCAGAAGCGTTCGGCGGTTTTCGACATCATCACCAACCCGACGAACGTACACGTCGTAGTCAACAAGTGAACCGGCACGACGATAAAATTGCACGGCACGCCGGCATCATTGACGTCATTGTCATTGGTGCCGGTCACGCCGGCCTGGCCGCCAGTTTCCTGCTGAGCCGCAAAGGTGTGTCGCACGTCGTACTGGAGCGTGGCGAGATCGGAAATGCGTGGCGCGAGCGTCGCTGGGACAGCCTGCGGCTGCTGACGCCGAACTGGCAGACACAGTTGCCCGGCTTTCGCTACGCCGGCAACGATCCGGATGGTTTCATGACCAGCCAGGAACTCGTCGGCCTGCTCGAAAACTATGCCAGGCAGAATGCGGCACCGGTGCATACGCACACCGAGGTAACGTCTGTCCGGCGTGTCCGCGGCCTGTACCGGGTTGCTACCAGCCGCGGCGAATGGCGTGCACGGGCGGTCATCCTGGCCAGCGGCGCCTGCAATGAAGCCGTCATCCCGAAGGTGGCCAGCGACCTGCCCGACAGCGTAACTCAGCTCACCCCGATGCAGTATCGCTCGCCGGCGCAACTGGAAGCGGGCGGCGTCCTGGTCGTTGGCGCGTCGGCAACCGGCGTGCAGTTTGCGGACGAGATCGCGCAGGCCGGGTTCGACGTCACGATCGCCGTTGGCGAACACGTACGCATGCCGCGCCACTATCGCGGCAATGACATCCTTTTCTGGATGGACCGCTGCGGCATCCTTGCGGAGGATTACCGGCAGGTAGAAGACCTCGCGCGTGCACGGCGCCTGCCGTCATCGCAACTCGTCGGCTCGAACGACCGCGCCATCCTGGACCTCAACAGCCTGCGTGAACGCGGCGTGCAGGTTGCGGGCCGCCTGATGGGTATCCACAACGGCCAGGCCCAGTTCTCCGGTTCATTGCGCAATGTCTGCGCGCTGGCCGACCTGAAGATGCGCCGCCTGCTGCAGGCAATTGACGAGTTCGTTGCCGGCGACAACAGCATTCCGCCCGCCGAAAAGTTTGCAGAAACCGCAGTCGATGCTTCGCCGGTGTTGCTGAAGAAACTGGGCGGTGACGCCATCCGGACCGTCATCTGGGCAACCGGTTTTCGTCCGGACTACAGCTGGCTCGATGTGCCGGTACTTGACCGCAAGGGCCGCATCCGGCACGACGGCGGCGTGGTCGACGCGCCGGGCTTATATGTGCTCGGCCTGCCGATGATGCGTACCCGCAAGTCCAGTTTTATTTTTGGCGCGCAGGACGATGCCTTCGCGATCACCGACCACCTTTTCAATTACCTGAATACTCACAAGAGGAGCGACGCCAATGTCGTTTATCAATACGATTCCGGAGCACCAGGCTACCGGCGCAGTGCATGAGATGTACCAGCGCCAGAAAGAGCACTGGGGCTACCTGCCTAATTATGCCGCCGTGTTCTGTCACCGGCCCGAACTGATGGCTCGCTGGGGCCGCCTGCTGGCAGAGGTCAAGCGACCGCTGGACGAGTTTCGTTACGAACTGGTGACCTTTGCAGCCGCGCGCTGCCTGCAGAACACGGCTTGCTCGATTGCACATGGCGGCAAGCTCGCGGAAATGATCGGAACCGACGCAGTCATCGCGATTGCCGAAGGCGGCGAAGATTCCGTACTACCGCCAACCGACTGCGCCATCGTCCGGTTCGCCCGTGAGGTCGCTCGAGATGCCGGCGCAATTACAGCGGCCCAGGTCAACGACCTGCGCGAAAAACACGGTCTCGACGAAGCGACGATTTTCGACATTGCCGCAGTCGCTGCCGCGCGCTGCTTCTTCACGAAGGTGCTGGACGCCCTCGGTACTGAACTCGATCCGGGTCTGCTGGCCAGCAACGCCATGCTCACACAGCGGCTGGACTGGCGAGAACGCAGTAGCAATGACAACCGGCGCTGACTAGTGCCAGTAAACAGGTGCTGCCGGCTCCGAAGCGGTATTTTTCACGACGCTCAACAATCCTCCCGCGGGAGGCAGCGCGTGGTCGTCTGATGCACCGTCGTCCACCGTGTCCGCCGGGGTGTAACCGCAGTCCGGCACAGCGATGCCATCCGGCCGCATAAAGTACCAGCGATGCCGGAAGTCCCGCTCGATGCGAAAACCGCCCTCGTGCACCAGCGTGTGATGTTTCGTGCACAGCAACAGCAG
>JAUIDP010000003.1 GCA_030429005.1 Gammaproteobacteria bacterium
CATCCTCGGTTGCCACGAGGGGTATCCGGGGCATCATGCGTTCAGCAGCCTGCTGGAGCAGCACTACCTCAGGGAACGCGGCTGGGTCGAGTTCTCGGTGATTCCGCTGCATTCGCCGCAAGGCGTCATCTTCGAGGGCAGCGGCAACCTTGCCGAAGACATCGCGTTTCCTGCCGCGGACAAGGCACAGTTTCTGCGCGAAGTCATCGAACCGATCGCCGGCATCGACAACGCGGACTACGCGACTCGCAGCAGGCTGTCGGCGGTCCGGTTCAAAATCCGTTATGCAGGCATCGAAGCTGCGCGCAAATACCTGGATGGCGACTGGGACCGCGAACAGGCCGAAGACTGGCTGACCCACTATGCGCTGACCCCGCCGGAGAACGTGGATGCCTGGTTCGCGTTCACCGATCGATACCGGGCATATCGGATCAACTATGTCCTCGGCAAGGACCTCGTCCGGGAGTTCGTGCGACGCGAAAACCCGGATGGCGACAACGAGGGTGACTGGCAGGCGCTGGCGAAGCTGCTGTCTTATCCGCCGGCGCCGATGCTGTTTCGCGACCGGTAGGTGTTGTTCCGTCGCATACTGACGATCGCGGCCCTGATCGTTGCCGGTGAAATGGTCTTCGCTCTGCCATTTCATGTGCCGCGCTTCTTTCGGCCCAGCGTGCTCGATGCTTTCAGCCTGACGAACACGCAACTCGGCGATATCACGGCGATCTACGGCATCACGGCGATGTTGTCGTATTTTCCAGGCGGAGCGCTGGCCGACCGCTTCTCCGCCCGCAAGCTGCTCGCATTCTCACTGTTTGCCACCGCTGCCGGCGGACTGTACATGGCGACGATCCCGGGCGTCATTGGCCTGGCGGCGGTGTACGGATTCTGGGGCATTACGACGATCTTCCTGTTCTGGGGTGCGTTGATTCGCAGTACGCGCGAGTGGGGCGGCCGGTTTTCCCAGGGGCGTGCTTTCGGCATTCTCGATTCGGGACGCGGCCTGGTTGCGGCAACCGCTGCCTTTGCCGCGGCGATCCTGTTCACCGTCGCCATGCCCGACGAAGCGGCGCTGGCGACGGATGCCGAGCGCAGGGCAGCGTTGCGGCTCGTCATCCTGACGTATTCGCTGTTCACCGCGGCGGCCGGGCTGCTGGCCTGGTTTGCGATACCGGAATCCGGCGACCAGGCCCTGTCGCGGCGAAACCCGCTGGCAGGCATGCTCGACGTGTTGCGCATGCCGGTGTTGTGGGCGCAGGCGCTGATCATCGTTTGTGCCTATTGCTTTTACAAAGCCGGCGACAACTGGTCGTTGTACGCGCAGCAGGTGTTGGGGATGCGTGAGGTCGATGCGACAAGAATTACGGCTGCCGGCGCCTATATTCGGCCGATCGGAGCGCTGGCCGCCGGCTTCATCGCCGACCGCTACGATTCCGCGCGCACGATCCTGGCGCTGTTCGCCTTGCTGTTTGCCGTCTTCGTGGCCTTGACGCTGATGCGTCCGGAGTTCGTCGGCCTGACGATTATCATCGGCAACGTCGCTGTCAGCCTGTTCGCGGTTTTTGCCCTTCGCGGCGTCTACTTTGCGTTGCTCGAAGAAACGCGCACCCCGCGCTATGTTACCGGCGCGGCCGTCGGCATGGTCTCGGTCATCGGCTTTACCCCGGAGATATTCATGGGCCCGATTGCCGGCAGGATACTGGATGCCACGCCGGGTATTGGCGGGCACCAGGACCTGTTCCTGTTCCTGGCTGGTGTCGCCGTCGTCGGCGTGCTGGTCGTTTGCTGGCTCATGCGCCTGAAGCGAAATATTTCGCCGGGTGCGCCGGTCTCCTCAGGCACTGACTAGCCTTTGTTCAGCTTGCGGGAGTCCGACGATGAACTACAAGAGCACCCGGCTGGCGGACCAGCTCAGGCGCAATCGCGTCGCGCTGATCAGCCTGCTTGTCGCAATAATCAGTCTCAGCTACAACACCTGGCGCAACGAGGCGAGCGAGGATAATCGTACCCAGCGCCTGGTTTCGATAGAGATCCTGTTGCAGCTGGGGGAACTGCAGCAAATCGCGTGGCACAATCACTATGACGGTGACACAGAAGACAAGGGCAACCTCCGGGCTGGCTGGGCCAAGGTCCTGACGATCCGGGATATCGCTACGGTTCTCGATGAGCCAATGCCCGCATCGGCGGAAGAGCTGTGGCATGTCTGGGACGACAACTACAGGAGACTTGCGGTGAGTACAGAGGCCAAGAACAACATCATGGCAGCGATAGCAACAAGCCGCGCCGACACACTGACGGTCCTGGAGGCGCTGAACTGATGCATACGCGAATCCTGATGACACTGAGTGCGCTACTGCTGGGCGCGATCGGACTGGCCTTTACCTTTCTGCCACAGGAAGTGCTGGGGCTGCATGGCACGGTGCCGGACAATGCGACCGTGCTGCTGCTGCAAATGGCCGGCGCGCTCTACCTGGGTTTCGCGCTGCTCAACTGGTCCGCCAGGGGCGTGCTGATCGGTGGCATCTATGCGCGGCCGGTCGCGGCCGGCAACTTTTTCCACTTCGTCATCGTGTCGGTGACGCTAGTAAAGGCGGCGATCAGTTTCGCCGCAGTCCCGTTGATCATCAGCGCCGCGGTATTTACCGGTTTCGCCGTTTGGTTCGGCCTGGTGTTGTTCAGGCCTCCTGCCTGATCCGCCTGGCATAGTCTGCCTCCAGCGCCGTGTGCACTTTCCAGAACGGTTGTGGTTCGTTGCCGTTAAGAACGTCGACGAGGATGTCCAGGTGCGTATGCCAGCCGCCGCAAACACTTTGCATCTCGTCCCGGCCGGTCAGTTTCGTGTGCGTCAGCACCAGCCGCACCTGGTCGCCTGCCTCGCTGAGTTCGTAGCAAACTTCGGAAGCGGTGTCTTCGTAGTCCCAGGTATGGGCGAGAATATGCGGCGGTTCACAGCGGGTGACCGTGCCGGTGAACTCCACCTTGTCGGGCATATCCTTGTATTTTTCCGGCCTCTCGATGTCTTGCTGGCCGGAAAGTTTCGCGTTCTGGAATACCAGGTCGACGTGGCCGCCCTCGTGGAGTTCGGTCTCGCCGCCGCACAACCACTGTGCGCGTTTGTCGGCTTCGACCAGGAAACTCCACACGCGCTCGATCGGTCCGGGTAACAGGCGTTCGAAACGCACCGATTGCTGGTCCAGTATTTCGCCATGTGCACTCATACATGTTCTCCTGCTATTCAGCTTCGTTCAGCAATTTTTCGAGTTTGTCGAGTCGCGGAGACCAGAATTCACGCACCTTGTGCAGCCAGTCATCGATTTCGTCGAAGCCATCCTGGCTGAGGCTGTAAATACGGCGCTGGGCGTCCGGACGCACCGACACGATGCCCGCTTCACGCAGTACCTTGAGGTGCTGCGATACGGCCGGGCGGCTCATCTCGAACTGTTCGGCGATCTCGCCAAAAGCCTGTTCGCCGCCGGCCAGCAGCATGACGATATTGCGGCGTGTCGGGTCCGCGATTGCGACAAAGGAATCCATGCGCCTAGTATAAGGCACAACTTAATTAAGTCAATACTTAATTTATGCCATATCGAACAGCAGCAAGCGGGTATCCCGGGCGGCACGGAGCGTCGTCGGCTGCTGCGCATCGTTGCCGTCCAGCGTAACCGCGTCCCCACCGAGCAGGCGGGTATCGCCCAGCGACACTTCCCCGTCCACCACCTGCACGAAAGCGCGCCTGCCGTCGTCGAGCGCGACGTCGACCTCTCGCGACTCGTCGAGTTGTGCCTCATAGACGGCAATGTCCTGGTGGATCGTCAGCGAGCCGTCCCTGCCGTCGCGCGAACCGAGCAGGCGCCAACGATTGCGCATGTCATTTGCCGCGAACGATTTTTGCTCGTAGCCGGGTTGCAGGTTCTGTGCCTCGGGCAGTATCCAGATCTGCAGCAAGTGAGCGGTTTCGGTGTCCGACGAATTGAATTCGCTGTGCAGGACGCCGGTCCCGGCTGTCATGCGTTGCAGTTCGCCAGGGCGAATGACCGACCCGTTGCCCATGCTGTCCTCGTGGCGCAGTTCCCCTTGCAACATGTACGTGATGATTTCCATGTCACGATGCGGATGCATGCCAAAGCCCTTGCCGGCTTCAATCCAGTCCTCGTTGACAACGCGCAGGCTGCCGAAGCTGATGCGCTCGGGATCGTAATAGTCGGCGAATGAAAACGTATGGCGGCTGTCCAGCCAGTCAAGTTTCGACGTGCCACGCTCGTCGCTGCGAATGATGTCGATCATGGGTTCATCTCCTGTTCCTGCAGCCGACTACGTGCTGCCGGCATTGGCATTTTCAATGCAAACCGGCCAGGTCCCAGCATCGCCTGTGCGACGGCGGCAATCACCAGGTAGGCCGGGTATTCCCAACCGCCATTGGCATTGCTGAATACCCAGCCGTTGCCCAGGTGCACCCAGGTCGCACCGAGCAGGACGGGCAGCAGGGCGATCGCGGTTTGTCGCACGGCGACGCCGGCGAGCAGCAGCACGCCGCCGATGACTTCGACCCCGACTACAAGATAAGCGGTCCAGCCGGGAAAACCGACCTGCTCGAAGAATGCCACGGTGCCGGGCAGGGTAAAGACCAGGATCTTCAGGAGTCCATGTGCCAGTGACATGGCGCCCAGGGCGACCCGCAGGATGAAAGCTGCAGTTTCAGAATTCGTATGCATGGTGGTCACTCCGGTAGTCAGTGAACGGTAGCGGCGTTGGCATCACCGCTCCCTGGCATGAGGTTGTGCTGAACAAGTTCGGAGATCCTCGCGCGCGCAACTTCGACTGATTCTGCTCCGGCGCTGTTCAGCCGTTCGGCAGCGATCACCTCGACATCGGTGATGCCGATAAAGCCGAGAGCCTGCCTGAGGTAGGGGGTCGCGAAATCGTACTCGCTGTCGACCGTGACGCCACCCGTGGCAATGACGATGTAGGCTTTCTTGCCGCGCAACAGACCTTCGGGACCATTGTCCGTGTAACGGAAGGTCAGCCGGGCCCGGGCGATCATATCGATCCAGGCTTTCAGGGCAGCGGGAACGCCGAAGTTGTACACGGGGCTGCCGATGACGATGACATCGGCCGCCTGGACTTCGGCAACCAGGACGTCGGACTCGGACAGCGCTGCGCGCTGCATCGGTGTCCGCGCCTCGGGGTCGGTGAAGTTGGCTGCAATCCAGTCTTCGTCAACCAGCGAAATGCCGTCGTTCAGGTCCCGCCGGTGAAGGCCGGCGTCGCCGGCATCCTGGCGCAAAGCCGCGACCAGCTCGCCGGTGAGCTTGCGGCTGACCGAGCCGCTGTGCCGGCCGCTGGCGCTGACCTCGAGGATCTGCAGCGGCCTGTTGTTCGGATTGTCGATCATTGTCTTCTCCCGTATCGAAGTGCCGGAAGGCACTGTTCGCCGACAGAGTTTAATGTTGCTCAAAAAGCTATAAACAGTAGAATAAGCATAAGATTGTTCTCAGAAACGCAACAATATGAACCCGTTTGAGGAGTTACAGGCCTTCAGCGCCGTCGTCGAGACGGGCAGCTTCACGGCCGCCGCCGAGCGGCTGGATATCGCCAAGTCCGCCGTCAGCCGCCGCGTCACGGCGCTCGAGGAGCGGCTCGGCGTGCAGCTGCTGCGGCGTACGACCCGCAAGCTCAACCTGACCGAAACGGGTCGGGAGCTGTATGAACGCGGAGCGCGTCTGTTGTCGGATCTTGACGAGATCGAGTCGGTCGTATCGCAGCAGCACGGCGAAGTCAGCGGTGTGCTGCGCGTCGCCTTGCCGCTGTCGTTCGGCGTCAGCCAGATGTGTGCGCCGATTGCACAGTTCAGCGAACGGCATCCGCGCGTTCGATTCGACCTCGACCTGAATGACCGGCGCATCGACCTGGTCGAGGAGGGCGTTGACCTGGCCATTCGCATCAGCCACCTGCCGGACTCGTCGCTGGTCGCGCGCAAGTTATTCGACGTACGCACGGTAATTTGCGGCGCACCGGCCTATTTCGAGCGGCGCGGCATGCCGCAGACGCCTGCCGATCTGCTCGAGCACGACTGCCTGGTTTACGGCAACCTCGCCGACCCGGCCCGGTGGGTGTACAGCGATGCGACGGGCAAACGGCTGCGGGTCGACGTGCCCCGGGCCATGACGGCGACGAGTGGTGATTTCCTTTGCGCCGCGGCGAGCCGCGGACTGGGGATAGCGATGCAGCCTACCTTCATTGTCGGCAAGGCGATTGCCCGCGGCGACCTCGTACCGATCCTGACCGACTACCAGTGGCCGGTAACGCCGGCTTACGCGGTCTATCCGGCGACGCGACACCTGTCATCGCGTGTGCGCAAGCTGATCGACTTCCTCGCCGACTATTTTTCCGGCGACCTGCCATGGGACCAGGATTGCGAAGTGTGCTGACGGGGCGCCCTGCGGTGGTAGTCTTGCGGGTCGAGACCCGTACAGGAGACCGGCAGACCGTGACCCGACGATATCCGTTTTACCCCAGAATGGCCCTGCTGTCGCTGACGGCAGCACTGGCTGCCTGCAGCGAGAACGCACCACCTGAACCGGACGCAGCAGCGCTGGCTTACCAGAAACAACTGCAGGAGCAGCTGATCAGGGCACAACCCGGTGACGTCATTACGATTCCGGCCGGTGTGCACCCGATCAATCGCGGCCTGTCGCTGACCGTGTCAGGCGTGACACTGCGTGGCGAAGGTATGGACAAGTCCGTGCTGTCGTTCAAGGGCCAGTTGCAGGGTGCGGAAGGTCTGCTCGTCAATGCCAGCGACTTCACCATCGAGGACCTCGGTATCGAGGATACGCCAGGTGATGGCTTGAAGATCAACGAGGGCCGCAACATCGTCATTCGCCGCGTGCGTACCGAGTGGACCAACGGACCGGATGAAGACAATGGTGCCTACGGCATCTACCCGGTGCAGGTTGAAAACCTGCTGCTCGAAGAGTCCGTTGCCATCGGCGCATCGGACGCCGGCCTGTACGTCGGCCAGTCCCGCAACGTCGTCGTGCGCAACAACCGCGCGGAGCGCAACGTCGCGGGCATCGAGATCGAGAATACATTTGACGCCGATGTCTACGGCAACCTGGCAAGCGGGAATACCGGCGGTATCCTGGTGTTCAACATGCCGGACCTGCCACAACCGGGGCATTCAACGCGCGTCTACAAGAATCGCGTTATCGGCAACAACACCGACAACTTCGGCGCTGCAGGCACACCGGTCGCCAGCGTGCCTGCAGGTTCGGGCATTGTCATAAATTCGAACGACCGGGTGGAGATATTCGACAACGACATCGCTGACAATGACACGGCCAACATCATCATCAGCAGCTATTTCGCAACCGGCTACCAGGGTACCCGCGAGATGGCTGCCGACTACGATCCCTATCCGGAAACCATTTATGTCTACGGCAACCGCTTCTCCGGCGGCGGTTCGTCACCGGACGGTTTGGACCTGAAAGCACTCAAAGTGGCGATGTTCGGGCTGAATGGCAGCTTCCCGGATGTACTCTGGGACGGTTACGCCAACCCGGACAAAGTGGATGCCGATGGCAACCTGCTCGCGGAGCATGCTATTTGTATCGACAACGGCGACGCTGAAGTCCTGAATGCCGACCTGCCGAACGGCAGTGACAATATAGTCGTTGGCGCAAAGCAGCACCGATGTGTGCACGACAAGTTGCCGGCCGTGGTGCTGGCGGCGCCATTGCAATAAGCATGCGAATATCGCTGGCCTGCAAATTGCTGTTGCTGTCGTTCCTGTGCGGCTGCGAGTCAGCCCCGCCGGAAGTCCGGTTGTTTCCAGCCGACCAGCCGCCGGCCATGTTGAGCGAGTGGGGTGTTGTGTTTGCCCGCGACGATCACCTGGCGTTGAACACGGACGTCATTCCCTACGAGCTGAATGCACCGCTGTTCAGTGACTATGCATTGAAACTGCGCACGGTCTGGCTGCCCGCAGGCAGTGCAGCGATTTTCGCTGCAGATCGCGAACTGGAATTCCCGGTCGGTACGATCATCAGCAAGACCTTTCATTATCGCAAGGCAAGCGACTGGCGCAGCGATTTCAACAGCGTTGATTATGCGGCGCAGGAAGAGGCGGCTAACAGCGTGCCGCCGCTGGATCTTTCGCGGCACGTGTTGCTGGAAACCCGCCTGCTGGTTCGCTACGCAGAAGGCTGGCAGGCATTCCCGTATGTCTGGAATGCCGCTCAAAGCGACGCGACACTGGAGATCGCCGGCGACCTGAAACAACTGTCGCTGCACAAGGACGGCGAAACACAGCTTGTCAATTATGTTGTTCCCGATGTCAACCAGTGCGGCGGCTGCCACACGCCGGACCACAGTGCCGGTGATCTCAGGCCGCTGGGACCGAAAGCGTGGCAGCTGAACCGGAGGTTCGCCTGGTGGCCGGACGAAGCGAACCAGCTGCAGCACTGGAGTCGCCACGGCATATTGCAGGACGCGCCGGACCTGCCGCCCACCGAGCTGGATTCGGTGCAGGCGCGCGCCAGGGCGTATCTCGATGCAAACTGCGCGCATTGCCACAACCCCGCCGGCGCTGCCGACACGTCGGCATTGCACCTGAACATCGGGGCGCCGCTGGATCGCAATTTCGGACTCTGCAAGACGCCGGTTGCCGTCGGTCGCGGCAGCGGCGACCTGAACTACGATATCTACCCGGGCCGGCCGGATGAGTCGATCATGGTATTTCGCATGCGTCATTCCGACCCGGCGATTGCCATGCCGGAACTGGGCCGGGGTATTGTGCATACCGAGGGAGTGGCACTGGTCGGTGGCTGGATTGCGGCCATGGATGGTGAATGCTAGGAAAGCAACCTTGCACTGGCGCGCGGGTCAAACAACTACGAGGCTGATAAAGGGAAATCACTGAATGAAATACTTGCTTGCGGTAATGACAACCGTGTTCACAGCGATGCTGGCAATGCCTGCAGAAGGCGGCCAGCTGGTGCGCGAGTTCAATGGCACCGGCAACACAACAACGGCGTCGTTTACCGTCGAGTCGCCGTGGATACTGGACTGGCGCCTCGACAGCGATTACGAAATGAAAATTGCACTGGATATCGTTCTTGTCGACGCGCAGACGGGCCGCTTCGTTGGCGGCGTCAAGAGCGGGTCGCGCAACAATGTTACGAATCGCAGCAACGGCGTGCGTTTGTTCAAGACCGGCGGTCGTTACAAGCTGCGTATCAGCTCGTCGCTCGCGCGCTGGAGCATCAAGATCGAACAGCTGACCGAGGAAGAGGCCGAGCTGTATACGCCGCGCAAGCCTGACTAGGCAAGCGATGTGGCATTTGCCGGGCAGGCGCTATAATCAGTCCATGAAAAGAATAATAATTCTCCTTGCTACATTCATCGTCGCCGGCTGTGCGGTCAACCCGGTTACCGGCGATCGCCAGTTCATCACGATGTCGCCCAGCGACGACCTGCAGATCGGCACGCAAAATTACCAGCCGATGGTGCAGGCGCAGGGCGGTCCCTATGACGTGGATCCCGCGCTGATCGAATACGTGCGCTCGGTCGGCATGAAACTCGCCGCTGTCAGTGACGTTGAGCTGCCTTACGAGTTCACCGTGCTGAACAGCTCGGTTCCGAATGCCTGGGCGCTACCGGGCGGCAAGATTGCCATCAATCGCGGTCTGTTGACGGAGATCCGCTCGGAAGCGGAACTGGCGGCCGTGTTGGGTCACGAAATCGTGCACGCCGCGGCGCGGCACTCGGCACAGCAGATGTCCCGCGGGCAGCTGCTGCAGGGGCTTGTCCTGGCAACGAGCGTCGTCGCCGGCGATTCCGGCTACGGCGATCTCGCCGTCGGTGGTGCCGGTCTCGCGGCGCAACTGATCTCGACGAAGTACGGTCGCGGTGCCGAACTGGAGGCAGACAGGTACGGTATGGTCTACATGCAACGCGCCGGCTACGACCCGCAGGGTGCCGTGTCATTGCAGGAGACTTTTGTGCGCCTTAGCGAAGGGCACCAGCAGGACTGGGTCAGCGGATTGTTCGCCAGTCATCCGCCATCGCAGGAGCGCGTCAAGGAGAATCGCAAGCGCGCGAGGAAGATGCCGGAGGGCGGCTTTATGGGGGTTGAGGAATACCGGGCGGCTGTCGAGCAGGCCCGGGCCGCGAAGCCGGCCTATGACGCCTATGACCAGGGTCGCAAGGCTCTTGCCGACGGCAAAACCGACGAAGCGCTGCAACTGGCGAACGAAGCCCTCAACCTGTTCCCGGACGAAGCCAATTTCCATGCGCTGCGTGGCGACATTCGCCTGACCAACGAGCAGTTCGACATGGCGGAAACCAACTACGACCGCGCCATCAGCCGACGGGACACGTTCTTTTACTACTACGTCCAGCGCGGTATCACGCGCGAGGCCCAGCACAAAACCAACGACGCTGTGCAGGACCTGGAGCGCAGTATCGAACTGTTGCCGACGGCACCGGCCCACTACACGCTGGGCATGATCAAGAAGAAACGCGGGCAGACGGACGCGGCCATTGAACATTTCTCAATCGTTGCGAAGAGCTCCGGTGAGTACGGCAAGGCTGCCGGCGCAGAGCTGGCGCGCATGCAGCTCGAAGGGCAGCCATCGAAATACGTGGCCACCAGTTGTGATGCAGGCGCAAACGGCAACCTGGTCATCTCGGTACGCAATGACGCGGCGATAACCATTCGCGGCGTGCGGGTGCAGCTGGACTACTCGGACAATTACGGCAATACGCGGCGCGAGATCATCAATGTCGGCGATCGCATCGGGGCTGGCCAGGTGGCGCGGGCGGATACCGGTATTCGTGTTTACCCCAACACCCGTTGCGTCGAGCAGGTCATCGCGGCACAGGTGGCGGAATAGGCAGACGCCCGTCAGGGCTGCCGGTGCCGCACCCAGGACTCCACGGCCGCGCCCATCATCGGCAGGGTCACGCTGCCATCGCGCAG
The DNA here is from genome assembly GCA_030429005.1 of Gammaproteobacteria bacterium. Classification (GTDB taxonomy): domain Bacteria; phylum Pseudomonadota; class Gammaproteobacteria; order Steroidobacterales; family Woeseiaceae; genus UBA1847. The sequence continues at coordinate 10,979 of JAUIDP010000003.1, forward strand.
CAGCACGTCGTGAAACTCCCGGATGTCGAACGCTTCGCCCAGCGCCGTCTCGGCATGCCGGCGCAGCCGTTCGATTTCCAGGCTGCCGAGCAGGTAGGACGTTGCCTGGCCGGGAACGGCTGAGTAGCGATCGACTTCGCTGCTGATGCTGCCGAGACTCTCTGCCGTGTGCTCGAGCATGTACTGGATGGCTTCGTCACGCGACCAGCCGAGCACGTGCATGCCCGGGTCCACGACGAGTCGCGCTGCCCGGTAGGCCTCGTTGGACAACATACCGAGCCGGTCCAGCGGGCTGGAGTACAGCCCCATTTCGTCGGCGAGTTTCTCGGCGTAGAGTCCCCAGCCCTCGCCGGACCCGGACACGTACATGTAGCGGAAAATCGGGTGCGCGGATTCGCTCATCAAAGCCGTCGCCATTTGCAGGTGATGGCCAGGATAGCTTTCGTGGAAGGCTGTCGACTCCTGGCCGGCAATGCTGATGCTTGTCGGGTCGTAGGTGCCGACCGTGTAGATGCCCGGCCGGCTGCCGTCTGCGGTTCCTGCCGAGTAGAAGCCGCCGCCGGAGTCCTTGTCATAGGGCGGTGCGGCGACAATGATCATTTCGGCGTCCGGCACATTGGCGAACCAGTCGCCGACGGCCGCCTTGCCGCGCGCCACGGCGGCAGCAATGTAGTCGAGCATCTGTTGCTCGTCGTCGAACGTGTATTCGGGGTTCGATCGCAGCTCGGCAAGCAGCGCTTTGACATTGTCGGTACCGAAGTGCTCGCGCGCGATCTGCAACATTTCGCTCTGGATGCGCGCCATCTGCGCCAGGCCGGTTCGATGGATCTCGTCCGGGCTCATTGAAATGGAAGCGTGGTAGCGTACCGAGGCCGCATAACATTCAGCGCCGTTCGGGTTGGCGAGCACGCCGGGACCGTCGTGGCCGTCGTATTCGTTTTGCAGGAAGTCCCGGTAGCGGGCCATGGCCGGCAGCACCTGCTGCGCCAGGATATCGGTGTAAGCGGCAATGAAGGCGGCGTCATCCGAGTCGCCCGCCGGACCGTAGAACGGCGACTCCGGTGCCGGTGTTTCGATCAGGCTGGTGATCTTGCCGGCCACTGCGTCGACATTGTTCTGGCCCGCCGTGTAGCCGAGGTCCTGGCCGCGTCGCAGGTTGCTGATCTCCGTGTCCAGGTAGCGCGCGATGTCTGCGAGTCGGGACAACGCGGCCTGTTTTTCCGTGGCCGTACCTGCCGGTTGTACGGCCAGCGTCGATGCGAACATGTACTGCCAGCCGGTCCATGTCGGGCTGACATTCCACAGCTCGGTTTTGCACACCCGGCGGTTGACGATGGACTGCAGCCGCTCGCGCGCAAATACGTAAGTTCGGGCCGTCGATGAATCGTTGACGCTGGCAGGATCGATTGCATTCAGTTCCGCAAGCCAGCGATCCACCTGTGCATTCCAGGCAGCCGTCGACGTTTCGCTGTGATCGCCGAACCGGTCCATCGGCGCGCCCGGGTAGCCGATTTCGTAAACCTCCTCCGGGTAGTGGGTGTAGTAACCGGCAACGAAATCGCTGGCGATCCGCGCGACCTCAGCGTCGACGTCCGGGTCCCCGGTTTCGGCTGCCTGCCTGCTGCAGGCAAGCAGGAACAGGAAGGGAATGCAGGCAGAGATTCTCCAATCAGGCACAATAGACTCCGTTATATCGGGCGACCGCAGCGGAGCATCACAGCATATTCTGCGGCACGATTACAATTGCATGCGGTCTGAGAGTGCAGCGGAGGTAGTGATGCAGAAATCGACGCGAATTATCGTACTCAGCCTGGCGGCGGCGGGAGCGGCCGCCGCAGTTCTCGTGAACAATTCTGCCGGCCGCACGACAGCGGCGCCGACCAGCAACGATTTCGATGCGACCGCGGCGACCGAGCAACGCATTCGGGCGCTGGAAACGGCGGTCAGCGAAGAGCGGCGTGCCCGGCAGTTGCTCGAAGAGGAACTGCTGGCGATCTACGCGGAACTGGAGGTCCTGCAGGCAAACCGCCCGACGGGCGCAACCGGTGACGCACCAGCGCAGCCGGCGATCGGCATGGTTAATACAGAAGGCGGCCCGGCAGAGTTGCGTGAGTTCCGGCGGGAGCGACCGGAGGACCGGCGCGCAGCCATGGTCGAGGCCGGCATGCCGCCGCAACGCGCGGACTACATCCTGCAGCGTGAGTCCGAAATTCGCTACGAGTCCATGCAGGCCGTGTTCGAAGCGCGCAACAACGGGGAGTCGGTCGACCGCTTCAACCCGGACATGCACCCGGATGCGATGTTGCGGGCCGAGATCGGTGACAGCGACTATGAACGCTATCTCGAGGCCACCGGGCGCCCGACCTCGGTCGGCGTTTCCAGCGTGATGGCCTCGTCGCCGGCAGAACGGGCCGGATTGCAGTCCGGCGATCAGATCGTCGGTTATGATGGCGAGCGAGTTTTCAGTTCCTTCGACCTGATGCAGCGCACGATGGCGGGTGGAGATGGCAACGTCGTCGTCGATGTCATTCGCGACGGGTCGCCAATCCAGATCGTCGTGCCGCGCGGGCCGATCGGCGTCGAAATCGGGCGATTCCGCGGCCGTTGAGTGCCCGATAGCGGTACAATCCCGGAGCTGCAAACGAGAACAATAACCAAGGGGGCAGGATTTGGGCGTTATTCGCTACAGCATTCCCAACAGCTTTACCGCGTTGAGTCTGTTGCTGGGATTGGGGTCGATCGCGACCACACAGGTGGGGGACCTGGAGTTTGCGGCCTGGATCATCGTCTGGTGCGGGCTGCTCGACACGATGGACGGCGTCGCTGCCCGCATTCTGAAGGCAACCTCGAGTTTTGGTGCGGAATTCGATTCGATGGCGGACCTCGTGTCGTTCGGCGTAGCGCCGGCGATCCTGGTTTTCAATCTCGGCCTGCAATATGGCGGCGTTGAAGTGGAGACCGGCCAGTTCTGGGTGTTGCTGCTGGCATGCGGCGTGTTCGTGCTGGCCGGCGCGATGCGCCTGGCGCGCTTCAACCTGACCTCCGAGGTGCCGCATGGTGGCTGGTTCACCGGTATTCCGATCACGGCGGCCGGCGGCGGGCTGATCTCGTCAATGGTGATCGTCATGATTCGATACGATGACACCTCCACGGTACTGCCGCTGCACCTGTACCTGCCCGTGCTGATGTTCATTCTCGCGATCCTGATGGTATCGAGGGTGCGCTTCCCGAAAGCGACGATGCGCAAGAGCAAGATCATCAATGCTTTCCAGATCGTCAACATCTTCCTGATTTTCGTTTGCGGGGTTTTCCGCATTTACCCGGAATACCTGTTCGGCATTGGCGTTTTCCTGCTGGTCGCGGGCGTCATCGCTGGTCGCATCACGCGCGACCAGCCTGTCGAAGACTGATTCGCGGCGACCGGCACAACGTGGGTTTCTCGATGAATAAGACATGGCTGTTTGGCGCCATGCTGTTGCTTGCAGCATGCGGCGCGGCACCGGATGACAAGGCCGGCACGACAGAGTTTGGCGCGTACGAGGCGATCAGCGGCTTTGTCGACCTCTACTGGGACGCCGCCGACGGCAGGTTGCTGATACGGGTGGCAGAGACCGGGGCGCCGTTTCTCTACCAGACGTCGCTGCCTCGGGGCGTGGGTTCCAATGACCTCGGCCTGGACCGCGGCCAGCTCGGCACCCGCAAGATTGTTTCGTTCGAACGCAGTGGTCCGAAGATGTTGCTGGTAGAACACAACCTGGACTATCGCGCTGTCAGCGACGATGCCAACGAGCGGCGGGCCGTGGCGGAGTCGTTTGCGCGTTCGGTGATCTGGGGATTCACCGTCATCGGCGAAGACAACGGTGCGGCCGTCGTCGACGGCACCGATTTTTTCCTCCGGGACGCGCACGGCCTCGGCGAGCGGCTGGCTGCAGCCAACGAGGGTGCCTACGCGGTCGATGCATCGCGCTCGGCGATTTACCTGCCGCGCACGCGGGCGTTTCCGGACAACACCGAAGTCGAGGCAATCGTCACGCTTCTCGGCCAGGCAACCGGACCGCACCTGCCGACCGTCGTGCCGGACAGTGCGGCGGTGACGACGCACATGCACCACTCGTTCATTCGCCTGCCTGACGACAATTACGAACCCTTGGCGTACGACCCGCGCGCGGGTGTCATCGGCCTGGTATACGGCACAGCCGGTTTCGCCGACTACGCCAGCGAAATCGGTGCGCCGCTGATGACCAACTACGGCCGCCGGCACCGGCTCGAGAAAGTGAATCCTGAGGCGGAAGTGAGCGAAGCCGTCGAGCCGATTGTCTATTACCTCGATCCGGGCGCGCCCGAACCGGTGCGCTCGGCACTGCTTGACGGTGCCCGCTGGTGGAACCAGGCATTTGAAGAGGCAGGCTACAAGGATGCATTCCAGGTGGAACTCCTGCCGGCCGATGCCGACCCGATGGACGTTCGCTACAACGTCATCCAGTGGGTGCATCGCTCGACGCGTGGCTGGTCGTACGGTGAATCCGTTATCGACCCGCGAACCGGCGAAATTCTCAAGGGACATGTATCGCTCGGGTCGCTGCGCGTCCGCCAGGACTACCTGATCGTCGAGGGCCTGCTGGCGCCGTATGCCGGCGACGACATCCCGGACACGATGCTCGACGTCGCGCTGGCGCGAATTCGGCAGTTGTCGGCACATGAAGTGGGGCACACGATCGGGTTCGAACACAACTTTGCGGCAAGCACTCAGGATCGTGCGTCGGTCATGGACTACCCATTCCCGCTGGTATCGTTTGACGACGACGGGGCGCTCGATTTTTCGCGCGCTTATGACGACAAGATCGGTTCCTGGGACAAGCGCACCGTGTTGTATGCGTACCAGGACTTTCCCGCAGGTGTCGATGCCGCCGCCGCCCGTCGCGAGATCATGAACGAGACGATCAAACTCGGCTACAAATACGTTGCAGACGCCGATGCACGCGCCATATCGACGGTGCACCCGGACGGCAACCTCTGGGACAACGGTGCCGATGCGATCGCCGAACTCGACCACCTGTTACGACTGCGCGCACATGCGCTGGCGAATTTCTCGGCGGCCAATATCCGCAATGGCCGGCCAATGGCAACGCTGGAAGAAGTGCTGGTGCCGGTCTATTTACTGCACCGGTTCCAGGTGGAAGCTGTCGGCAAGCTGCTCGGCGGCAGTTATTTCGAATACACGCTGCGTGGCGACGGCCAGGCGGCGCCGCGGCCGGTCACTGCGGGGCGCCAGCGCGAAGCGCTCGACGCATTGCTCGGCACGCTCGACCCGGACCTGTTGCGATTGCCGCCGTCGATTGCCGCTGCGATCGCACCGCGACCGCCGGGTCATCCGAAAACCCGGGAAACGTTCACAGGCAATACGGGCATCGTATTCGATGAACTGGCCCCAGCGCGCAGCGCGGTGGCACTGACGCTGGATGTATTGCTGGAGCCGAGCCGCGCGGCGCGCTTGCAACGCGGTGACGGACCAGGTTTTGACGAGGTCCTGCGGCGCCTGACCGGAATAGCCTTCGGCGCGGATGCGAGCGACAGTGATATCAAGGGACTGGTCGCGGACGCCTACCTGTCGAAGCTGCTGCAACTCGGCGCCGCGGAAACCGTGGACACGAGCGTGCGCGCACTGGCGATCGACGAGATCGACAGCATCTACGACCGCCTGGACAGCGACGACGCAGACCACAGCCTGGCGCGATTCCGGATCGAGCGCATGCGCGCCGACCCGGCCAGTGTCAGCAATCTCGTGCCTGCGACCGTACCGCCGGGCAGCCCGATCGGCACGCCAGGAGATTAATGCATGGATCCTATTGTCACCGTCGCACTGGTCTACCTGCTGTTGCTAGCGGCCCTGGCCGTCTGGAGCCGGAAAGAGTCGCAGTCACTTGCCGGGTATTACCTGGCGGGCAAGAAGCTGCCGTACTGGGTCGTCGCATTCAGCACCAACGCGACCGGCGAAAGTGGCTGGTTGTTGCTCGGCCTGACCGGCATGGGTTACGCGGTTGGCGCGAAAGCCTACTGGGTGGTGGTCGGCGAAGTCCTCGGGGTTGCGTTGTCCTGGTTGTACGTATCACGCCGATTGAAACGTATGAGCGACGCAACGGATTCGATCACGGTCCCTGATGTGCTGGCCGCACCCTTCGCCGGGCAGAAGAACCTGATTCGCAGCATCGCGATCATCATCATCCTGACGATGGTCACCGTCTATATCGCGGCACAGATGATTGCCACGGGCAAGGCCGTGGAAAGTTTCACCAACTTCGGATTCAAGGAGGGTGTCTTCGTCGGGGCTGCGATTATCATCGGCTATACGTTTGTCGGCGGCTACAAGGCCGTGTCGTATACCGATGTCCTGCAGGGCGTGTTGATGCTGCTCGGCCTGATCGGTGTGCCGCTGGTTGCGATTTATGCGGCCGGCGGCTGGGGTGCCATCAGCAGCAATCTCGCCACGCAGGATCCGGCGTTGCTCAATTTCTTCGCTTTCACTGGCGAAGGAATAGCCGGCTGGATCGGTGTACTCAGTTTTCTCGCCATTGGCCTGCCGTTCCTCGGCGTTCCGCAGCTGCTGGTCCGCTACATGTCCTGCAGGGATGACAACGAACTCAGGAAAGCGCGCTGGGTATCGATTGCTGTCATGGCCTGTTTCGGTATCGGTGCCGTAACGGCAGGAATCGCCGGACGCGCATTGTTTCCAGGTCTGGAAGACCCGGAGACGATCTTTCCGGTCCTGTCCGGCGCATTTTTCCCGCCGCTGATAACCGGTGTCCTGCTCGTGATCGTCCTGTCGGCCATCATGTCGACCGCCGATTCGCTGCTTCTGCTGGCGTCATCCGCTGTTGTGCGCGATACCGGCCAGCAACTGCTGGGCAGTGCACGCAGCGATCACCAGCTGGCGGTTATCGGCAAGTTCACGACGCTGTTGATCGGCATCCTCGGTATCGTCCTCGTATTCCAGGTCGCCGAAGAAACGATCTTCGATCTTGTGCTCGTGGCATGGTCAGGGCTGGGATGTGCGTTCGGGCCGGTCACCCTGTGCCTGCTGTATGCCCGCCGAACAACCGGCTGGGGTGTCGCCGCCGGCATGCTGGCGGGCTTCCTGACCAGCACGATCTGGGTCATATGGATCAAGGCCAGCACCCACGGCCTGTATGAGGCACTGCCGGGTTTCCTGGCAGGCATCGTCGCGACGCTGGTCGTCAGCAGGCTGACTTACCAGGAAAAAACCTGAAAATCTCCGCTTCGCTGTAACCAATCGCCACTGGCGCGCACTATAAGCGGGTATCGAACACCGGTTTTGAGGATGCTCACATGCGTTTTGTGCGACTTGCCCTGATGGTTTTACTGGCTGCTTTCCCGGCTGCCCTGCTCGCCGAGTTGCAACGCGGCGACCTGCCGAGTGCCGGCTGGTATGCCCACGTCGACCTGACCGAAATGCGCAGCAGCGCTGCAGGCAGGGAACTCTATGCCTGGCTGGATCGCGAGGTTTTCGCCGAGTTGCGCGAGGAGTTCGACTTCGATGCGGACGAGGAGGTTGACGTCATTACGGCGCTGGCGGCGGCTGACGGCAGCATGGTCGTCGTTGTCGACGGCGCGTTCAGCACGACAACCAGGGACCGCATCCTCGCGATTGCTGCGATGGCTGGCAATTTCAACGTGCTGAAGCATGGCGGCAAGGACTATTACCAGGTCGAGGAAATGTCCGAAGGTCGCCATCGCGACTCGTTCGAGGGCGCCGCGTTTGTCAGCCTGGCGGTCAAGGACAAGTTACTCGTGACGTCGAGCGAAGCGCAGATGCAGGAGATGCTCGGCAATGGCGGCAAGATGCCGGGTGACTACAGCACCAAAAACGCGTTGCTGGTGCTCCGCGGTGCCCGCAGTTTCGTCCAGGCGGGCATGCAAACGCAGCTGGTCGACGCGGATTTTGGCTGGAATTCCAACCTGCTGCGCAATACCGAGCAGGTCGGCTTGCTGGTATCCGACGAAGACGGCGCGCTGGCTGTCATGGCGCAACTGGTAGCCGCCGATCCGACAGTTGCGAGTTCGCTGGCCAGCATCGTGCGCGGCCTGATCAGCCTGCAGGCATTGAGCGGTGAGCTGGATGCGGAACTGTCGCGGTTCCTGACCGGTACCGAGGTCGCTGTCGACGGCACCACGTTGACTGTAAAAATTGCTCTGGACCCGGGAGTGTTGATCGAGGCGATCGACTAGCGTGAACCGGAAGCGGATCTGAAGCAGGGCCGAACGTGAGCAACGAATCTGCGTTAATCGCCGCCGCCAAGCAAGGCTCGGTCAGCGCCTTTACCGAGCTGGTCGGCGTTTACCGCGAAGGGCTGTTTCGGTTCCTGCTGACACGGGCACCCAGTTATGCCGATGCGGAAGATGTCTTGCAGGATACGATGATCAACGCCTATCGCTACTTGCACAGCTACGACGCACGCTGGCGATTCAGCACCTGGTTGTATCGCATTGCATTGAACAACATCTCGCGCGTGCAGGGTGCACCGGCGGACGATGCAGTCGATGTTGCCGACCTGGGCGATGAAGAGGGCGGCCCGCTGGAGCAATGCATCCTGGCGTCGGAAAAAGAAAATTTGTGGGTGACTGCACGGCGTGTACTGAGTCACGAGGTATTCACGGCGATGTGGTTGCGCTATGCCGAGGACATGTCGGTCAACGACATTGCGGCAGTTCTCGAACGTTCAATATCGTGGACAAAAGTGAATCTGATGCGGGCGCGCAAGCAGCTTGATGACGAGCTGAATCGAGTGCCCAGGACGAGTGAAGCCTATGGATAAGTTGGCACAACGATTACGCGAGGACGCGAGCAGGATCGACGCGCAGCTGTCGCCGCAACTCGAGGAACGCCTGCGTGCATCGCTTGAGAACATCACGCAGGAGCAGCCCATGGCCGCGCCGGTGCGCCCGGGGCGGAGTTTCTGGTGGGCGAGCAGCCTGACGGGAGTTGCCGCGACACTGTTGCTGATTGCTGTCGTCAACCTGTCGCCGCAAAACCCGGAGCCGGCCGTGACGGAGCCACCGCCGCCACAACAGTTTGTCGCTCAGTTTGACTGGCGGCTGCAGCCTGCGGTCCTGACGCAGACACTGGAGCAGGAACTCGTTGCCATCCAGTCCGACCTGAAGAAAGTGCGGCAGGTTGTGCGCGATGACATCGGACAGGTTGTTGTCGACGTACCGGCGGGGCAGGCGGCAGGAACGGACACGGAGCCGCGCCAGAATCCCTGAACCTGTGGATTTCGGCCCCTGTTTCCACTATCCTCGATGCGGGGAAAAAAAAATAAAAACGGCAATGGCCGCACCGTTGCCAACAAAATGTCGCGTTGAACACTAGAAGGATGCATGAAGTATGCCTTTTGCAGTTGTCTTGATCCTGCTCGTCGTCGGCTCCATTATTTTTCACCTGCTTAGTCCCTGGACCTTTACTCCTCTCGCCTCAAACTGGTCGATGGTCGATGTCACTGTCGACATCACACTGTATGTAACCGGCCTGATTTTCGTTGCTGTCAACCTGTTCATGGCGTATTGCGTCATCAAGTTTCGACACAAGGCGGGTGCACGCGCGACCTATGAACCGGAAAACTCCAGGCTCGAAAACTGGCTGACGTGGCTGACGGCCCTCGGTGTTGCGGCAATGCTGACGCCGGGACTGTTTGTCTGGGCGCAGTTCGTCGATGTGCCCGACGAAGCCCATGTCGTCGAAGCCGTTGGCCAGCAATGGCACTGGACTTACCGCTACCCGGGCGAAGACGGCAAGTTTGGAGAAGTGGATGCGGAGCGCATCAGCGATGACAATCCGTTTGGTATCGATCCGGACGATCCCAACGGCCAGGACGACATCCTTGTCTACAGCCCCGAAGCGCACCTGCCGGTCGACAAACCCGTCAAGTTCCTGCTGCGCTCCAAGGATGTGTTGCACAACTTCACCGTCACCGAGTTCCGGGTCAAGATGGACCTGGTACCCGGCACCAGTACATTTCTCTGGGTAACGCCGACGAAGAAAGGCCGCTATGAGGTCCTGTGCGAAGAGCTTTGCGGTATTGCGCATCACACGATGCGTGGTGCCGTGATTGTCGAGGAGCAGGAAGACTTCGATGCCTGGCTGGCGCAACAGTCAACGTGGGCCGAAAACAGTGCAAAGGTTGCGGGCAATGCCCAGGTCGGTGCCGCGCAGTACGCCGTTTGCGCGGCTTGCCATGGCCAGAATGCCGAAGGCATTCAGGCGCTGAATGCGCCGAAACTGGCCGGGCAGAGCGAGTGGTACCTGCGCAAGCAGCTCGCGAATTACAAGAGCGGTGTCCGCGGCGCACATGAAGAAGATACCTACGGCAAGCAGATGGCGCCGATGGCTGCAACACTCGCTGACGATGCCGCCATTGCCAACGTGATCGCGCACATCCGGACGCTGCCCGACGAGCCCGCGACAACGACGATCGATGGCAATATCGAGAACGGCGCCAGGCTGTACCGGGTATGTTCGTATTGTCATGCGGATGCGGCGCAGGGTGTCCAGGCGATGAATGCGCCGCGCATGGCCGGCATGTCCGACTGGTACCTCAAACGGCAGGTTGAGAATTTCCAGCAAGATATCCGCGGCCAGCACCCGAATGATTACTACGGATTCCAGATGGGCCTGATGGCCAGGACCGTATATACCGAGCAGGACCTGAACGACCTCATCGCTTACATCAATTCGCTATAACGAGGAATACCGGATGTCATACGTTGCAATAGCCGATCGAGATCACGAGCAGGAACATCACGATCCGCAAACGTTCATCACCAAGTACGTCTGGAGCCAGGACCACAAGGTCATCGCAATTCAGTATGGCTGCACGGCAATATTTGTCGGCCTGATCGCGCTGGGCCTGTCGGCCATGATGCGTTTGCAGCTGGGCTTCCCGGATACGTTCTCGTTTATCAACCCCGAAAACTATTACCAGTTCATCACGATGCACGGCATGATCATGGTGATCTACCTGCTGACGGCGCTGTTTCTCGGCGGCTTCGGCAATTACCTGATTCCGCTGATGATCGGTTCACGGGACATGGTGTTCCCGTACCTGAACATGCTGAGCTACTGGGTCTACCTGTTGTCCGTCCTGATTCTGCTGGCGAGCTTTTTCGTGCCGGGGGGCTCCACCGGCGCCGGCTGGACGCTGTATCCGCCGCAGGCAATCATGCAGGGTACGCCCGGCATCGACATGGGCATCATCCTGATGCTCGCGTCTCTCGGCGTCTTCATCGTCGCTTTCACAATGGGCGGCCTGAATTACGTGACCACGGTATTGCAGGCGCGTTGCAAGGGCATGACGCTGATGCGCATGCCGTTGTCGATCTGGGGCATTTTCATGGCCACGATCCTCGGCCTGCTGGCGTTCCCGGCGCTCCTGGTCAGCGCCATCATGATGATGCTGGACAAGACCCTGATGACCAGTTTTTTCATGCCGGCAATCAGTTCGATGGGTGCCGATCCCGGTTATACCGGTGGCAGCCCGATCCTGTTCCAGCACCTGTTCTGGTTCTTCGGTCACCCAGAAGTCTATATCGTGGCATTGCCGGCGTTCGGTATCGTTTCCGACCTGTTGAGTACACACGCGCGCAAGAATATTTTCGGCTACCGCATGATGGTCTGGGCCATTATTGCGATCGGCGGCCTTAGCTTCATTGTCTGGGCCCACCACATGTACGTCAGCGGCATGAACCCGTATTTCGGTTTCTTCTTCGCGACGACCACGCTGATTATCGCTGTGCCGACGGCCATCAAGGTCTACAACTGGGTGCTGACCCTGTGGGAAGGCAATATCCATTTGCGTACACCAATGCTGTTTGCGATCGGTTTCATCTTTACGTTCATCCACGGCGGGCTGACAGGGTTGTTCCTCGGCAACGTCACGATCGACCTGCCGCTGTCCGATACCTATTTCGTTGTCGCGCACTTCCACATGGTCATGGGTGTGTCGCCCATTCTCGTCGTCTTTGGTGCGATCTATCACTGGTGGCCGAAGATCACCGGCAAGATGTACAACGAGACCCTCGGCAAGTGGCATTTCTGGATGACGTTCCTTGGCACTTACGCAATCTATCTGCCGATGCATTACCTGGGTTTTGCCGGCGTTCCGCGCCGCTATTTCGCGATGGGCAATACGGACTTTCTACCCGAGTCGGCCCAGGACCTGAACGCGTGGATTACCGTTTCGGCATTGTTCGTCGCAGCGACGCAGATCCTGTTCTTCATCAACGTGTTTATCACTTTGCGGAACGGCAAGAAGGCCGACCCGAATCCGTGGCATGCGAACTCGCTCGAATGGCAGACACCGGACACGCCGCCCAGGCACGGCAACTGGGGTCACGACCTGCCGGAGTGCCATCGCTGGGCATATGACTACAGCGTCCCGGGTTACGACGATGACTACATTCCGCAAAATGTGCCTGCCAACGTTGCGCCCGCCGGGCGCGACCACGGGGGCGAACACTAGGTGGAAGTTGGCCTGATATTCCTGGCGGTGATCCTCGCCAGCCTGATCGGCTGGATGCTGAAACAGTCAATCAATACGCAACCCTGGGTTGCCGAGAACGTCGATGAGGCCAGCTACCAGGCGCCGTTCAACGCCAGGCCCAAGGCCGTTGCGCTGGCAACGCTGCTCGCCGTCATCACGTCGTTTTTTGCCTTGCTCGTGAGTGCCTACTCACTGCGGATGGAACTGGGCGACTGGGTGCCGCTGACCGAGCCGCAGTTGTTGTGGACCAATACCGTCGTACTGATTCTCGCAAGCATCGTTTTCCAGTGGACCCGGAATGCGGCGCGCAACGGGCAGAGCCAGCGACTCAGGACCGGCATGCTGGTGACCGGTGTGCTGACGATGGCATTCCTTGTTGGCCAGTACATTGCCTGGCAGCAGCTGCACTCGAGTGGCCATTTCATCACCAGCAACCCGGCCGATGCATTTTTTTTCCTGCTGACCGGATTGCACGCGCTGCACATCCTCGGCGGAATGTATGTCTGGACACGAGCCACCATGCGCGTTTTTGCCGGTAGCGAGAATATTGAAGAGAGCATCCAGTTGAGCGCGGTGTACTGGCATTTCCTGCTCGTGGTCTGGCTGGTGTTGTTCGGGTTGTTGCTATCGACCTAGTTTATTTGATCAGAACCTTGGCAAGGTTTGGGGATAGTTATGTCTGAAGCGGTTATGGAGAGTGGAGCAGCGGTAGAACCCGACGGCACCGCCGGCGTCGTCAACGACTTTGCGAGGGACAAGCAGGTCTTTGGCATGCCGTGGGGCAAGGCCATGATGTGGATCTTCCTGCTCAGCGATACCTTCATCTTCAGCTGTTTCCTGGTTGGCTACATGTCGGTGCGCATCGCGACGACGGATCCGTGGCCGAATCCGAGTGAAGTCTTCGGGTTGACCGCGTTTGGCTATGATGTGCCGTTGCTGCTGATCGCCATCATGACCTTCGTGCTCATTACTTCGTCAGGCACGATGGCGCTGGCCGTGAACATGGGCTACCGCAAGAACCGCAAAGCAACATTCTGGCTGATGGTGGCAACGGCAGCGCTGGGCGCGACCTTCGTCGGCATGCAGGCGTTCGAATGGACCAAGCTGATCATGGAAGGTGTCCGCCCCTGGGAGAACCCCTTCGGCGCAGCGCAGTTCGGCTCGAGCTTTTTCATGATCACCGGCTTCCACGGCATGCACGTTTCCGCTGGTGTGATCTACCTGCTGGTCGTCGCCAACCGTGTACGCAACGGCTTTTACGAGCGGCGCGGCGGCAACTACGAGATCGTCGAGATCGCCGGTCTCTACTGGCACTTTGTTGACCTCGTGTGGGTCTTCATCTTCGCATTCTTCTATCTCTGGTAAGGACATCCGTATGGCAAGTGATGAAGGACAACAACATCCCCTGAAAATCTACTGGATCATGTGGATCGCGCTGTTCGTGCTCAGTGGCTTCTCCTACGCCACGGACTTCATGGACGACGGTGCGGTACGGACCTTCCTGATCCTGACATTCATGATGCTGAAAGCCGGCGGCATCGTCTGGATCTTCATGCACATGGGCTGGGAACGGCTCGCTCTCAAGCTCGCCATTCTCGGGCCCCCGGTTGCCATCGGTGTGCTGATCTGGCTGATGTCCTACGAGGGCTTTTACGTCGAAGACAATCGCCACGAAAACCTCGGGGAGAGCACCTTCGTTCCCACAGAAGTCCATCACGGTGCCTCTAAAGACGAGGAAGCGGCGCACTAAACCAGAAGTGTAAGTCGCAACGGGGCCGGAATGGCCATCGGGAGATTCCTCTCCCTCATGGCTCGGCGAGCCTGCGCTTTACTTCGGTCGAAGAACATCCCGATGGCCATTCCGGCCCTCCGGTCTTGCGTGGAACAGTACCCCGGTCTGCAGCACGTGCCCAGGCTGAGCGAATGTGGGAGCTGCCCCGGCGTTCCGGGTGTTTCTCCTCGAGAACTCAAGCGCAGCGAAGCGAGCCATTCCGAGGAGGAATACCCGGAACGCCGGGGCAGCTCCCAAACGCCTTCGCAAGCCCTGTCGGCGGGGTGTTCCTCGACCGAAATAAAGCGCAGGCTTGCCGAGCCATTCGGTCGAGGAATACGCCGTCGGCGGGGCGTAGCCTGAACAGCGCGCGTGGGCAGCGTTGTTTAGGGTTCGTGCAAGAGGTGACGGTCAGAATGTCGCCATTCTGATAGAGTATCGAAATGGGCAGGGCGATTATTGCAGTGTTGGACTCGTTTGGTATCGGCGCTACGGCTGATGCGGACCGCTTTGGTGATGTGGGTGCGGATACGTTCGGCCACGTCGCGGCGGCGCGCGCGGCATCGGAGGACGGACCCTTGCAGTTGCCGAACCTGGCAAAGCTGGGCCTGTTTCATGCGGGCCGGGACAGCACGGGCGCGTTTGCGGCCGGGGCGGATGAGAACGTCGAGGTCGTCGGTGCCTACGGATTTGCCGAGGAACTCTCGAGTGGCAAGGACACTCCCAGCGGACACTGGGAGATTGCGGGTGTCCCGGTGTTGTTTGACTGGGGCTATTTCACCGGCAAGGAAAACACCTTTCCGCAGGAGTTGCTGGACAAACTGATCGAGCGTGCCGGTCTTCCCGGTGTGATCGGCAATTGTCACGCGTCGGGCACAACGATTATTGCGGAGCTTGGTGACGAGCATGTGCGGACCGGCAAGCCGATCGTCTATACGTCAGCGGACAGTGTCTTCCAGATTGCCTGTCACGAAGAATCATTTGGCCTGCAAAGATTGTACGAGCTTTGCGATATTGCCCGCGAACTGGTCGACGACTACAACATTGGCCGCGTGATCGCGCGGCCGTTTACCGGCAGTGATGCAGCTTCGTACGTGCGCACAGGCAACCGCCGGGACCTGACGACACCACCGCATGCGGATACGCTGCTCGACAAACTGGTTGCGGCCGGTGGCGAAGTCATCAGCGTCGGCAAGATTGCAGACATTTATGCGCACCAGGGCATCAGCAGGAAGATCAAGGCGACCGGAAATGCGGCCTTGTTCGACGCGACCCTTGAGGCGCTGCGGGATGCCGGTGACCGTTCGATCGTCTTCACCAATTTTGTCGACTTTGACATGCTGTACGGCCATCGCCGGGACGTAGCCGGGTATGCCGCGGCGCTGGAATACTTCGATCAGCGCCTGCCGGAACTTCTCGAGTTGATGCAGCCGGACGACGTGCTGGTGATCTGCGCCGATCATGGCTGCGACCCGACCTGGCAGGGCTCGGATCACACGCGTGAGCACATCCCGGTGCTGGTCTACGGCAAACAGGTGCCACCCGGACCGCTCGGCAAACGCGAGTCCTTCGCGGACATCGGCCAGTCCCTGGCCGGCTTCTTTGGCCTGGCGCCGATGGAGTATGGCAAGAGTTTTCTGAACGCCTAGGCTTTTTTCGCAACCCGCCACGCCAGCCATGCGCTGGCCAGGATCGATGCCAGCAATACCGCGGAGAACCAGTGCGGGTGTGGTATGGCAATGATTACCGCCGTTGTGGCGGCAAAGACGAATCCGCCGACGACCGTCGGGTACATCCAGGCCGGTGCGTCGCCGATTCGGCCCGCGACCACGGCGCCGACGAAAGTGGCAATTACGCGGCCGGCTATCACCAGCAGAAACGCGGCGGCGGGCAGCGTCGCAATGTGGCGTCCGAGGGCTTCGAGGTTGCCGCTGTCGAGGTCCGGTGGAACGGGGTAGAGCATGTCGCCAAGCTGATCGGACACGAACACGATAGCGACTGCAATGGCCACGCCAAGGATGCCGGCAAACACATCTTTCAGCATGACCCGGCTCCCATTGCTAGCGGTTCCTCGCGGCGAGCGCGGCCTGGATTTTCGCGGCGAGATCGCGCGCTTCCTGCGCGATCCGGTCGGTCTGCAGTGTCAGCATCCTGCGATCCTGCATCAGTACCTTGCCGTCGACGACCACGGTTGTGACGTCCTGTTCATCGGTCACGTAGACCAGGTGCGAAACGACATCAAACGTCGGGACATGATGAACGTCGTCAAAGGAGACCTGGATGAGGTCGGCGCGTTTGCCGACTTCCAGCGAGCCGATCGTGTCGCCCATGCCAATGGCTTCGGCGCCGCCGATAGTAGCCATGCGCAGGACGGTTGTTGCCGGCAGCACTTCCGGGTTCATCTGTTCAACTTTTTGCAGGAATGCGGCAAGGCGCATTTCTTCCCACAGGTCGAGGTCATTGTTGCTCGCTGCGCCGTCGGTGCCGAGGCCCATACGGACACCGGCATCAAGCATGGCAGTTACGGGTGCAATCCCGGAAGCGATCTTCATGTTCGACGTCGGGTTGTGGATGACGCCGACCTGCCGTTCGGCGAGGATCGGAATTTCACGGGTGGTCGGCCAGACGACGTGAGCCGCTATCGTCGGTCCGTCAAAAAAACCGATGGATTCGAACAGTTCGATGCTGGTCGTGCCGTAAGTGTCCTTGGAGTACTGTAATTCGAAAGGTGATTCGGACAGGTGAATACTGATCGGTACGCCCAGCGCGTTTGCCGCTTCGCGCGTGGCCTGTAGCTGTTCTGCGTTCAGCGTGTAGTTTGCGTGCGGGCCGAAAATCGGCGTAATGCGGCTGTTCCTGTTTTTCCAGCGCTCGATAAACTCCGAGCCTTTCTGGATCGAATCTATGGCGCCTTCAGCATCGGGGCTGCGCTGGTCGATCACGGTCGCCGATATCATCGCGCGCATACCGCAGCGGTCCACGACATCGGCAATAATGTCGCCAAAGTAGTACATGTCGACGAACATCGTCGTACCGCCGCGGACCATTTCCCAGCAGGCGAGCTCGGTGCCGATGCGCACGAATTCCGCGTCGACGAACTCGACCTCGGCAGGAAAGATGTAATTGTTCAGCCACTCCATCAGGTCGAGGTCGTCCGCGACGCCGCGCAGTAACGTCATCGCCGCGTGCGAATGGCCATTGACCAGGCCCGGCATCAGCACGCGGCCGTCCCCGTCAAGCGACGTCTCGGCGTGGTAGGTCGCCGTTATTTCCGCCCGGGTTCCGACGGCGACGATTACGCCATCCGCGACGGCAACCGCGCCATCCTCGATGATCGTGTCGTTTGCATCCATCGTGACAACGGCAGCACCGGCGACGATCAGGTCGACGGCCTCGGTTGCTGGTGGAGATTCGGCTGTGCAGGCACAAATTGCGAACAGCAGTGTTGCCAATGCCGGGCTACGTCCGGCCAACTGGCGAATTGTTTTTGTCATGTTTTTTCTCATGCCGTATTCTGACACAAAAAATAAGGGGAACAGCGTATGTCGAACTGGCTCAGCCACCGTGGACCGGTCGTATTACTGGTGCTGGCTGCCGTACTGGCATCCGGGGCCTGCTCAGCGGAGCGTGCCGGCGACGAAAATTCGGCCGGGCCAATCGCGGTCAAGGTTGTCGTTGTCGCGATGTTCGAACGCGGTGCATCGCGTGGCGACGAACCCGGCGAATTGCAGCTCTGGGTCGAGCGTCTTGGCCTGGATACCGAGTACGCGTTTCCGCTCGGCCAGGACGTGCTGTACATGAACGACGATGGTGTCATGGCAATCCTCGTGGGTGGCGGCATCCCCAACGCAACGGCTTCCGTCATGGCGCTCGGTCTCGATGAGCGTTTTGACCTCCGGCACAGTTACTGGCTGATAGCCGGGATTGCCGGCGCGGACCCCGAAGACCTGTCGCTGGGCTCAGCGGCGTGGGCGCGACATGTCGTCGACGGTGACCTTTTATACGAGATCGACGGCCGCGAAATTCCGGATGACTGGCCATACGGCATGGTGCCACTCGGCGGCGAGCGCCCGACCAGCGATCCCGACGACCTGCTCGACGGCTGGACGGTGGATACGATCGCCTACACGCTGAACCGGCAACTGGTCGACTGGGCATTCGCGATCACCCGCGAGGTCGACCTCGGCGACGCGCCCGGTATCACCGAGTATCGGAAGCACTATGACAGCTACCCGGTCGCGCAGCGCCCCCCGTTTGTCACCGTCGGCGATACGCTGAGTGCGAGTACCTACTGGCACGGCGAGCTGCTCAATGCATGGGCGAACGACTGGCTGCAGCTGTACCGGGGCGCCGATGCCAATTTCATGACCTCGAACATGGAGGACAGTGGCACGCTGACGGCGTTGACACGACTCGGCAGGACTGGCCGTATCGATCCCGAGCGCATCCTGGTGTTGCGCACGGCCAGCAATTTCACGATGCCGCCCGCGGACCAGACGGCGAGCTGGAGCCACGAGCAGCCGTATCCGGATGGCGGCAAGCCGGCCATCGAGGCGGCGTTTGTCGTCGGCAATGTCGTCGTGCAGGCCCTGCTGGCCGGCTGGGATGAATACCGCGCGACGATCCCTGCGGTAGCCGCAGAATGAGTCTCGTCAACCGGCTGTTCAAACTCGAACAGCACAAGACCAGCATCCGTGTCGAGGCGCTGTCCGGCCTGACGACATTCCTGGCGATGGCCTATATCACGGTGGTGAACCCGTCGATACTTGCGGATGCCGGCATGGACTTCGGTGCGGTTTTCGTCGCAACCTGTATCGCTGCGGCATTCGGCACCATCGTCATGGGGTTGTATGCCAACTACCCGATAGCGCAGGCGCCGGGCATGGGACAGAACGCGTATTTCACGTTCGGCGTCGTACTGGGTATGGGGCATAACTGGCAGACTGCTCTCGGGGCCGTGTTCTTGTCGGGTGTGATTTTCGTCGCACTCAGCGTATTGCCGGTACGCGAATGGCTGATCAACGCGATACCGCGCAACCTCAAGCTCGGCATCGCAGCCGGCATCGGCCTGTTTCTCGGTTTCATAGCATTGAAGAATGCAGGCATCGTTATCGACAGCCCGGCGACGCTGGTTACGCTGGGCGATATCGTAAGCTTCGAGCCCCTGGTTTGCCTGGCGGCGTTCGCGCTGATCGCCGCGCTGTCCGCGCGCAAGGTGCGTGGCGCTGTCGTCATCGGGATTCTCGCCGCTGCCCTGGTTGGCTGGCTGTCAGGCAAGGTAGCGTTCAACGGAATTATTGCAATGCCGCCATCGCCGGCGCCGGTGCTGTTGCAGCTCGATATTGCTGCCGCGCTGCAGTGGTCGATGGTGACCGTGGTGTTGTCCATGCTGCTCGTGGACGTGTTTGACACAGCCGGCACGCTGATCGGCGTCGCGTCACGCGCAGAGTTGCTTGACGAGCGCGGGCACCTGCCGCGCATGCGACGCGCCCTGATGTCCGACTCAGCGGCAACCGTTGTTGGCTCGCTGGCAGGTACCTCGTCAACGACCAGCTACATTGAGAGTGCCGCCGGCGTCGAGGCCGGCGGGCGCACGGGCCTGACAGCGGTGGTCTGCGGGTTGCTGTTCCTGGCCTGCCTGTTCCTGGCGCCGCTCGCGCAAAGCGTGCCGGCGTATGCGACGGCAGCGGCACTGTTATTCGTCGCCTGCCTGATGTCACGCGCCCTCGCCGACATCGACTGGGGCGATGTCACCGAAAGCGCGCCTGCTGTCGTTGCAGCGCTGGCGATGCCGTTGTCCTTCTCGATCGCCGAGGGCATCGGCCTCGGGTTCATCTGTTATGTCTCGATCAAGCTGATCAGCGGCAGGTGGGCGGACTGTTCGCTGGCAGCTTATGTGATCGCCCTGATCTTTGCGCTGAAGTACGCATTTCTCTGAGTCAGTCTGCGAGCGCCGACGTGAAGCGCTGTACGAGGTATTCGCCACCTTTGACGGGCCGGTAGCGAGGTTGTTCGCCGCTGGCCAGGCAAGTCGGGATACAACGGATTTCGGCATCGAAACTGGTGTTGTAAAAATACGCAATGGACTGCCGCCGGCCGGAACCGCCGCCCGGGGTGCCGGGGCTGGCAACACGATGCAGAGTTGATACCCAGCGATCATTGGTCCAGCGGGCCATCATATCGCCGATATTCACGATGAAGCCGTCATTGACCAAAGGTGCGGCGATCCACTCGCCGGACGGCATGCGCACCTCCAGGCCAGAGACCGCGGGATCCGATCGCAGGATCGTGAGGCTGCCGTAATCCGCATGCTCTCCGGCACCGCGTTGGCCGGGCAGCAGTGGCTGGTCCGGTGCCGGATAATTCAGGCAACGCAGCGCGCACATGGGTTCCGAGTGAAATGCTTCGAAGTAATCGGCAGGCAGCGACAAGGCCGTGGCAAAAACGCGCAACAATTTGTTGCCCAAGGTCTCCATCGCGAACATGTAACGGGTCAGCGATTCCTGCAGCCCGGGTGGTTGTGCCGGCCAGGCATTTTCACCGTAGTGAAATTCGAACTCTGCGCCGGATATGTTTCGCTGCGGTGCGCGTAGCGGGCCGATGCTCAAGCTCTCCTTGATATCCGGCGGAGTCTCGACGCCGAGGGATTTGGCCAGGGCCTCGGAGGCGAAAGGAAAATAACCGCGGGGACAGCCGGCCTCGGTTGGCCGAGACCGCAGTTTCTGCTCCAGCGGCAGGTCAAAAAACTCGCGCGCTGCCTGCCAGGCGGAGTCGATCGTCTCCCGGGCAACGCCATGATCCTCGACGACAAGAAAGCCAAGCGTCTTGCAGATATGATCGACCCGGGACGCAATTTCCTGCTGCTGCCCGGCATCGCCGTCCACGAATGCCGCGAGGCTGACCGTCGGAATGGTCGCTTCCATGGCTAGTTCGAGTGGACGACTTGCCATTGCCGGCCGCGTTTCGGCGTGGCAACCGATTCGTGTCGTTCGAAGTAAGCGATGACGACATCGGACACCTTGCCGACGTCACGAATCTTGTCGGCTTCGGCGAAGGTCTCGTACAGGTCACCGCCTTCGGTCAGGAAGCTGCCAGCCGCGATCGTGAACGTATCGTCCGCGCTGACTTCGCGGCCATCGTGCTTCAAAGACACGATGCGGTTGTACTTCGGCCGGTTGAGGTCATAGGTCATTTCGAGTCCCGACAACTGCAGCAAGCCCCGCTCCAGCGTCAATGACTGCTCCAGCACGCGACGAATCTGCTCGCCAGTCAGTTCTTTCACCGTGACTTCATCAACGAACGGGTAGGTATCGAGGATATCAACCAGCCGAATTTCGCCCTGGGGCATATCCTTGCGCAGGCTGCCGCTGTGCACGAAGCCGACGTCAGCGCCGGTGGCGTCGACGAAAATGTCAGCAAACAGGTTGCCGACATCCGATTCCTCGATGTAACGGCGAATCAGCGGGGCTTCGGTGCGGCCGACGACCGTCATGATTTCAGCATGCGCATCACGATACTTCTTGAGCTTGGCAAGAATCCGCGGGTCCGGCTCGATCTTCGTCGATTCGACCGGGATCAGGCGGCCGTCATACGCCTTGATGTCCCCACTGTCGTCGATCGTCAGTTGCAGGTAACCGAGATGCGTTGCTTGCCCGTAGGTCTGCATGATCAGTGTGCCGGTCTCCGGGTGGACAACGGGTTCGGGCGTGCCGGCATCGGCGTGCCCGGCCAGCAGGACGTCGACGCCATCGACAGCTCCGGCCAGCGCAATATCCGCGTCGATATCACGCTGCAGGCGCGGGTCGCTCTCGGCATCGGTCTGCATCGGTGCCGTCTTGCCCTGGTGTGTCAGCAGCACGACGAGGTCCACCTCGTCACGGATTTCGTCAATCGAGCGCTGCACGGCCTCCGCGGGCACGGTGACATCGAGCGGCTCGATATAGGACGGGATGATCGCTGATACGGCGTCCTGGCCCATGATGCCGATGACGCCGATGCGCACGCCATTGCGCTCAATGATGGCGTGTGCCTGGGCGTACGGATGGTTTGTATCCTTGTAGAAGAAGTTCGCGCCCAGTACCGGAAACGGCGCGCGGTTCTTCTCCCACTCGAAAATCTCGTGGCCGTACTCGAACTCGTGGTTACCGATAGCCATCGCGTCGTAGCCCATCGTGATCATCAACTCGAAAGCCAGCTCGCCTTCGGTGAGTTTCGCGAGTGCGCCGGTAAATATATCGCCGGAATCGAACAGGAATACATTCGGTTCCGACTCGCGCAACTGTTCGATCAACGTCGTCATCTCGGCGATGCCGCCGATCATGTCGATGTCGTCCAGCCAGAACGCGGGTATCGGGTCATAAGCGCTTTCCACGTCGTTGGTGAACAGCAGTGTGACGGTACGGTCTGCGACTTCGGCTTGACTGGCGGTTGCGACAACGGCGAGGACAACCGCTAGTATTGTTCTTCTTATGTAGAGCATGGTTTTCAACCCACGGTTAACAGTGACGATTTTCAATAACAATAACAGAATCACATTTGGAAGTTTCCTCGCCTATTTTGTCATGTCGGCTGTCATTTCGCCGCTTGGCGTCGTGACGGCTCCTATCGCCGAACACTTCGATATCAGTGTGACGACGGCGAACGCGGCCTTCACCTGGCTGACCAGCGGCATCTTTGTCGGCACTGTTATCGCCGTGTTCGTATTCGACTTCCTGGCATTGAAGAAGGTCATCGCCGGCGGGGCAGTATTGATCTGCCTGTGCATTGCGGCAATTTACGGGTTCGACAGTTTCCGGGTCTTCAAAATATCCCTGGGCGTTGTCGGCGTCAGTTGTGGCATCGAGCTGTCTGCAGCAGCAGTGGTAATTGCCAAGCTCTACGATACAAGGCTGCGCGCTTCGATGCTGCTGTTGACCGATTCGTTCTATAGCATCGCCGGTGTCGTCAGTACCCTGCTTGCAGGCATTTTTCTCGCGCGGCAATGGCATTGGGCCAGCGCCTACCTGCTGGCGTTCGTCGTGACCTTCGCGATCGCGGCGATCGCCCTGGCGGGTCGCTACCCGGTGACCCGGCCGGCGGCCGCAGGGGAACAAGCCGGCAGCGAGTGGTCGCGCTGGCCGGCGAGCGTGCACACGGTCGGGCTCGCAATGCTCGCCTACCTCGTCGGCTTCGTCACGATCTATTCCTGGGTGCCGAACTATGCACAGGACTACCTGGCGCTGGATGCCGAGACTGCGAGCGAGGTCGTCAGCCGCCTGTTCCTTGGCATGTTCATCGGCCAGTTGCTGATGTTTTTCCTGGTCCTGCGCTTCTCGTTGCGTTCGCTGGTGTTCCTGTACGCGTCGCTGGCCACGTTGCTGACGATTTCACTGTGGAGTGTCGGGGCGGGCGCCGAACTCCAGGTCGCGATGCTGGCTCTCGGGCTGGTCACCGGCGGCCTGCTGAAGACCGTGTTAACGTATGGCACGACGGCGGCGCCGGATCCCAGCCCCAAGATGGTCAGCTACCTGATCTTTTATGCGGGGCTGGGGACCGCGATTGCGCCGTTTGTCAGCTCCCGCGTGGTCGAACAGTATTCGATGCACGGTGTCTTGCAGTTTGCGACGCTGTGCTACGTGGCCATGCTGTTGCTGATCGTACTTTCATCCAGACTGCGAGCATCCTGAGCCACTATGTCGAACCGACCCATTATTGACTTCGACCACAACTCGCCGGCTTTCGCCGCCGATCCGTGGAGCGTCTATGCATACCTGCGCGAGCAATACCCGGTCGCCTACACCGAGGCCCATGGCGGTTTCTGGGTGATATCGAGTTACGCGGATGTCGTGCGGGTGGCCAGGGACGACCAGACCTTCTCATCGGTACCAACGACCGTCATCCCGGATTCAGGTGTGTACAACCTGATCCCGCTGCAATCCGACCCACCGGATGTACAGCGCTACCGCATGGCCCTGCTGCCGTATTTCTCCGCGGCTGCACTGCAGGGCTACGAACCGCAGGTGCGGCAGTTCACGCGAGAATGCATCAATGAATTCATCGAACGGGGCAGCGCCGAGCTGGTCACCGAACTGGCCAACCCGGTGCCGTCGATGACAGCACTGAAATTCATTGGTTTCGACCCGCAGGACTGGCACGACTTTGCCGGACCATTGCACCAGCTGTCCTTTTCGCCCGATGGCAGCGAAGGCCGCCAGAGGGCGCTCGAGGACATCGCCGCGATGGACGGGCGCATCACGGCAACGATCGAGGAACGCCGGCGGCAGCCGCGGGACGATGCGATCAGCGACCTGATCGCCTATGAAAAGGATGGTGTGCGCTTCACAGCCGACGAAGTGCACGGCCTGGTCAAAATGCTGATCTTCGGCGGGCTGGATACGACGATGGCGGCGGCGAGCAATGCGCTGCTGTTTCTCAGTGAACATCCGGAGCGCCGGCAGGAACTGATCGAGCGGCCGGGCCGCATCGCGGGCGCTGTCGACGAGTTTCTGCGCTTCGAGGCGCCGGTACACGCTTTCGCACGCATTGTGACCACCGACACCGAAATCGGCGGGCACCGGATTCGCGCCGGAGAGCGCGTCTACATGCTCTGGGCATCGGCCAACCGGGACCCGCAACAGTTCGAACACCCGGACGAGGTGGACTTCGAACGCAGGCCAAACCGCCACCTGACGTTCGGCACCGGGGCGCATCGTTGCCTGGGCGCGCAGCTGGCGCGACTGGAATTGCGCGTCATGCTCGAGGAAATCCTGCGCCGGCTGCCGGATTTTCGCATCGACCTCGAGAATGTGCGGCAACCCGGCAGTGTCACGATCATATGGGGCAGGATGGCGTTGCCGGCGACGTTCACGCCGGGCAAGAAGGAGTAGCGGCCGGTGTACGCAACGTTGTTGCTGGACCTGGATCACACGATCTTCGACACGGACGCATCGGAAAAAGCCGCATTCGAGCAGACGATGCTGACAGCCGGTGTGCCGGAGGCGGCCGCGCTGTTTCCGGCTTACCAGCGCATCAATCTCGCGTTGTGGGCTGCCGTGGAGCGGGGCGAATTGCTGCCGGGCGCCATTCGGAACCAGCGCTTCGAACGATTCGTCGTCGAATGCGAGCTGGATGCAGACCCGGAGCGGATGGCGGACGATTATGTCGCCGGGCTGGGCGCCTTCGGGGACCTGTACGACGGTGCGCGGCCGGTGCTCGAGCAACTCTCCGCGCGTGCGTCGCTGGCACTGGTCACCAACGGGCTCGGCGAGGTACAGAGGTCTCGTATCGCGCGGCTGGGTCTCGACGGCTTTTTCGATGCAGTCGCGATTTCCGCAGAGCTTGGCACGGCCAAGCCGGATCGCGGCATATTCGATTTCGTTTTCGAGTCGCTGGGCTCGCCGCCTCTCGACACCGCTGTCATGGTCGGCGACAACCTGTCTGCCGATATCGCCGGCGGCGCCAACTACGGTATCGCGACCTGCTGGTATAACCCGAACGGTCGCACGGCAGAGCCGGCGCATGTGATCGACCACGAGATCGACGATTTGCAGTCGTTATTGGCGCTCGTCGTCGACTGAGAAGCCGAAACCGGTATTCGGACCGAGTTCCGCTGGCGGCTCGGGCAGTTTGCCGCCGGGCAGTGGCCAGGCGAGCGGGTGGCCGGGCCCGGTAACCACATCGCCGGTGCGAATGTTGTCGCGATCCAGCGCGAAGTAGGCATCGTCACGTGAGCGATGCAGGCCGTCGGCCATGTAAGCGGCGGTAAAGACGCGCCGGGTCGTAGCCGTCGCGTTCGGGTCCGCCGCGTGGATCGTGCAGGCGTGGTGAAAGACAGCCGACCCTCGCCGCGCCGGCACCGGCACCAGCGGCAGCGCCGCGATTTGCGGTTCGGCCAGCAGGTCGAATGCTTCGCCACCCCGCAGCTGGCCAATATCGACAAACTCGGTATAGCCGATGCGGTGCGAACCCTGCACATAGCTCATCATGCCGCCGCCGGGTTGCACGTCCTGGAACGGGATCCAGACCGAGACCAGGTCGGTTTCGGCAACCGGCCAGAACGGGTAGTCCAGGTGCGCGTCCGTCTTGCGACCGCCCGGCTCCTTGTACAGGGCCTGGTCGTGCCACAGCCGCACGCGATCGACCTGCAGCAAAGCGGCTGCCGCGGCGCAGAGTTTCGGGTGAAAAGTGAACGGCCTGACGTCCGGCCGGTCTTCCCAGAGGCGCATGCACTGTACGAAGGTTTGTTCGTAGAGATTCTTGTCGCCCAGCGCGCGGTGGTCATCGCTGGTCCGGTAGGCAACGGCTGCATCGACAGCCTTGCTGTAGAGATCGATCTCGTCGCTGCTGAAGAAGTCCTCCACCAGCAGGAAGCCGTCCGTGTTGAATTGCTCGACCTGTCGCCGGGAAAGCCCGGCTCGGGTCATGGCCTGTTCGTTACTCATACGTTTGCTGTCCTTTGCGATAATCCAGCAGTGCCCGGTAGATTCTCGCATTCAGTCGCGCGCCGGTGATGCCGGTGTGCAGCTCGGCCGTGTGCGGCTCATCTTCGACATCGAGGGCTTGTGCCAGGTTCGTGCCGGTCAGGCCTCGCAAACCAAGGCTCCAGGCCATCGACGGCAGGTCCAGCACGAAGTAATGGTACAACTCGCGCCAGCTGCGCTCTTCTGACCTGAACAGGTGATCCAGGAACGCAGTATCGAACGGTGAATTGAATGCGACCATCAACACATTGTGTTCGCCGGCGATTTGCTCGTGAAAGCTCACGATCTGCGCAATCGCTTCGGCCGGCCGCAGTGCCTGCATTTCCTGCCAGCGGTCTTCGTCAAACGCATTGACCGCGCGTGCGCCTTCCGAGGTGCGCTCGGGGTGCTCGGGCTGGATACGCAGAAACAGTGCGCCGAGTTCGCTGCCGTCGAGGTCGGTCATGACGATGCCGATATCGATCATTTCGTGGTACCCCGGCACGAGCCCGGTGGTTTCTACATCGACGAATGCGAGCAGCCAGTCGTCGGGGTCGTCCTGCGGCCAGGCGAAATCGTCAGCCAGGACGGCGGCCGGCAACTGCAACAGCAATACGGCAATGAAGGTCAGGCAGGGGCGCATGGCGTTTCCTCGAGATCAGGGTTCAGTGCGCGGACAGATGTCGTAGCGGTTGCAGATGAACTGGCGCGTAGCCGGCATTTCGCCGAGCCGGCTGGTGCCATACTTTGCGACGCCGGCCTCGAACTTCTGCAGTCGTTCCCGGAAGTCCCGCAGCAGGCGCTCCTTCTCATCAGCCTGCACAAACGCGTATTGCAGCGAGTTCTCACTCAGCGTCGTGACTTCTTCCCAGGACAGGTTGAATTCCCTGACGGCGACAAAAAATTCATCGGTCATCGTTGAGTCCCACATGCCTCGATCGTCGGTAGCCAGCGCAACCGGGATGCCCGTCCGGAGGTACTCTGGAAACGGGTGCTGGGCATAGTCGGCGACATAGTTCAGCAACAGGTTGCTGATCAGGGCAACCTCGACCAGGTAGGGGCCGTGCCGCATCAGGCGCATCGTGTCGTCGTCGGTAATCAGGTTGTTGCCGTGGCCGATGCGGTCAGCACCGAGCAGCAGCGTGTCACGCACATGCGAATTGGGCTCGTCGACTTCACCGGCGTGAATGGAGAGCCGGACGCCGCTGTACTGGCGGCGCAGCTCCCGGTAGGTATCCAGGAAGCGCAGCGGGTAGCCCTTGTCGTTGTCCTCGCGGCCGACCATGTTGACGGCGACAAACAGGTCGCTGTTGTCGTGTACGAACCTGTAGATCGTGCGCAGGATTTCCTCGGCATCCGGCCGGAAGCGCAGCACCGAGATCTGGAAACGCACCGTGACGCCGGTGTCGCGCGCGTCATCCGCGGCGAGCCGGTCCCGCAGAATGCTGACGACGTCCGCCGGCGGGATCGGCGTGCCATCGGGCTGGCGCATGCCGTGAACGGATACCTGGGTTTCGAGATAGCTAAGGCCCTCGTCAGCGAATGCCCGCATGTTCAGGTACAACATCTCCGCCTGGAACCAGGGGTTCCAGCCGAGCGCATGCATGCGTGCCCAGTGCGTGCCGAAGAACTCGTTCCTGCCTTCGTAGGGCTGGTCAAGACGCACACTGTTCATCCAGCCCGCTTTTTCCCTGTCGGTGAGGTCCTGCAGCAGTTTGTACTCGCCCTTTTCGCAGTCACTGAGCTGGTCGAATTCGGTCGGCGAAATGGTGCGGAACATCAGGTAGTAAGGCGCTGCGCCGAACTCATTGCTGCCGTAGGCGACACAGTTATTGATTCGCACCTTGGTGTAGTACTCGTAGCCGCGCTCGCGCTCGGCCAGCGCAACGTCGTACATCCATTCCGGGAAATTCGACCCGGACAGGTGATTGTGCAGGTCGCCGCCTTTCGGCATGTAATACAGTACGCGATACAATTCCAGGTCGTCACCGGACTCCCTGAGTGCATCGAACCAGTCGGCGGCGGCAGGTTGCGCGGCAAGCAGCGCCAGGCAGCAGAACAGGACCTTTTTCATTTGACGTAGCCCTGGTCCGTGTCCGGACGCAGCCTGTCGGTCCTGATCGAGTCGTAGTGGCTGGCAAACGCCTGCATCAGTGTCGCGACCTGGTCCGGTTCAGTGTCGATCAGGTTGAACAGTTCGAGCGGATCTTCGCCCAGGTTGTACAGTTCGGCCGGCTGCTGCGCTTTGTCGAGCAGCAGTTTCCAGTCGCCGGCGCGTACGGCATATTCCAGCTCCGAGGCGGCGTTGAGTGCCCAGAACAGGCTCCGCTCCGGCAGTTTCTTGCCGGCGAATACCGGCGCTATGTCGATGCCGTCGATAGGGCGGTCGTCCGGCACTTCGCCGCCGCCGAGGTGAGCGAGCGTTACGAACCAGTCCATGCCGGTCACCGGTTCATCACTGACGGTGCCGGCCTCGACCAGGGCGGGGTAGCGGATGACGGCCGGCACGCGGATGCCGCCTTCGTAGAGGAAATGCTTGCGCCCGCGGAAACCGCCGGCGTCGCCATAGGCATTGACTTCCCACCAGTTGATCCAGTTGGCGGTGACCGGCCCGTTGTCACTGGAGAACACGACGACGGTGTCGTCCAGCAGGTCCTGCTCGCGCAACCAGTCGAAAACGCGGCCGAGTTGCGCATCCATGTAGGTGATGTTGGCGTAGTACTCGCCCGGCCCACGCGGAATCAGCATGGCTTTCGGCGGCTGCTTCTGGCCATTGGGAATCGGTACGACCTCGCCCTGTGTAAACTCGGCATACATCGCGTTGTATTCCGGCGGATTGGCGAACGACGTGTGTGGCTCGGCCATGCTGAGGTAGACGAAGAACGGCTTGTCGGTATCGCGACCGGCAAGCCAGGCGATCGTCTCGTCGGCATACAGGTCAGCCGTATAGCCAGACTGGGGCGGCAGCGCCGTTCTGCCGCGAAATATATTGGTCGGGTTGTGGTTATGCGGCAGCTGGAACGCATTGTGGCCGTAGTAATAGTCGAAGCCCTGGTCCGTTGGCTGCGGCTCCGTCGTGCTGGCCAGGTCCGAATTCAGGTGCCACTTGCCGATATGCGCCGTCGCATAGCCGGCATCCCGAAGTACTTCAGCGAGAGTGACTTCATCGTCACGCAGGAA
This sequence comes from Gammaproteobacteria bacterium, assembly GCA_030429005.1. GTDB lineage: Bacteria > Pseudomonadota > Gammaproteobacteria > Steroidobacterales > Woeseiaceae > UBA1847. The sequence goes on from JAUIDP010000003.1 coordinate 40,918, forward strand.
AATCCCGCTGTCTTCCGGGATCCAACTCTTGATGCCGGTGCGATACGGCGTGCGTCCGGTCAGCAGGCCGGCGCGTGACGGTGAGCAAAGGGCCGACGGTGAATAGTTGCTGGTAAAACGCAGTCCCTCGCGCGTCAGCGAATCGATGTTGGGTGTTTGCAGGACCGGGTGGCCGTAACTGCCGAGGTCGCCAAAGCCGAGGTCGTCAACATAGACCAGCAGGATGTTCGGTTGTGCCAGCGCCTGCAGGCTGCCGGTCAGAAACAAAACGGAAACAAAAAATTTCGCCACTTTCAATGGTTTAACTCCCTTCGATCGGGGGTGGACTGGGGCTGCATCGGCCTGTCTGTCAAAGCGCTTGTCGGCGCCGGATTTAATAGTATAGTCAGGCAGTCAGTATATTCTGTCCAGTCATAGTCAATATTCGCGACCTGCATTTGAAGAATAGGCAGGATTTGACTAGATTCGGGATAAAAGAAAAAAGGCGAATTAAGGGATCGTCTTTCGTTGTTGAAACCATCGATCTGCTCAGGGGAGCCTTAATGAAGCACTTTAATTTTCGATCAGGAATGGTCCTTATCGCCGCGTTCGCCTTTTTCGCAAGCGCATCGGCCCAGGAAATTACCTCGTCAATCGAGGGCACCGTATTGACGCCGGACGGCCAGCCAGCCTCCGGCGTTGTCGCAACTGTGACCGACGCGCGCGACGGACGGACGCAATCTGCGTCTGCCGACAGCCGTGGTGTTGTCACGTTTCGTTCCGTCAGTGCAGGCGGTCCGTACACGGTTCGCATCAGCGGTTCCGGTTATCGCGACTACACGATTACCGACCTGTACACGACCGTAGCCGGCACTTCGTCGTTTACCGTCACGCTGGAGGGCGCCAGCAGCAGCATCGAGGAAGTGGTCGTAACGGCGGCGCAGATCCAGACGGTCGTCACCGCGTCCGGCCCGAGCTCGACCTTTTCGCTGCAGGAGATCACGGACATGCCGTCCACCACCCGGCAGATTCGCGACGTCATCCGCATCGACCCGCGCGTCAGCATCGGCGAAACCGGTGACGGCGGTGACCAGTCCGGTGCCATCAGCTGCCTGGGCGGCTCCAGCCGCACCAATTCGTTCACCGTTGACGGTGTGCGGGCGACCGACGCTTTCGGCCTGAACCTGTCCGGCAACCTGGCCCGGTTCACGTTCCCGATCCCGTTCGACAGTGTCGCCGGTGCTGCAGTCGAATTTGCGCCGATGTCGGTCGAGTACGGAAACTTCAGCGGCTGTAACGTTAACGTCGTCACCAAGTCGGGCGAGAACGAATTCCACGGCAGCGGTTTCTACCTGTTCAATGACGACAGCATGACAGGTGACACGATTTTCGGCGACAAGTTTGACCAGGGCGAGTTCGAGCGCAAGAACTACGGCTTCGATATCGGCGGACCGATCATCAAGGACCACCTGTTCTTCTACGCGTCCTACGAGAAGTTCGACACGGCGACGGTGAACAATGTGGGATCGGCGGACGACAGTTCGTTCCCGATCAATCGCACGATCTTCACATCGGCGGAACTCGACCAGATCAGCGGCATCCTGCAGAACCAGTATGGTCGCGATACGGGCCCGGGTGTCCGCAACCTGCCGGTCACATCGGAGCGCATCTTTGGCCGCATCGACTGGAATATTAATGAGAACCACCGTGTCGAAGCGACCTACACGAGCCTCGAGGAAGAGACGACGATCGGTGACGATATTGGCACCGGCCGCGGCGAGTACACCTTTGCCGACAACTTCCACCTGCGCGGTTCCGATTCCGAGACGTTTGCTATTCGCCTGTACTCGGACTGGACCGACAACCTGTCGAGCGAAATACGCTATTCCACGCAGGAAGTCATCGACCTGCAGAACCCGCTGTACGGCGGTGAGGCGCAGGATGCCGAGCCGAAGCCACGCATCGCGCTCGGTGGCAGCGGCGAGTTCGGCGGCGAATTCTTCGGCCAGCAGTTTGTTTCCGGCCCCGGTACCTTCCGCTCGGCCAACCTGCTGTCGACCGACAAGGACCAGTTCAAGATCAAGTTCGACTACCAGCTCGGTGATCACCTGATCACCGCCGGTTATGAATACGAGACTCTGGACGTCTTCAACCTGTTCATCATCAACGCAACCGGTACCGTCTTCTTCGGCGGTGACACGACCACCGAGATGATCGACAACCTGGCCGCCGGCAACGCGTACGAAATCCGTTCCGGCGTGTCCTACACGCAGAACCCGAACGACGCGGCGGCAATTTTCACGCGCGATATCAACTCGGTGTTCCTGCAGGACACCTGGGACATCAACGACAGCATGCAGCTGATCTACGGTCTGCGCTATGACTGGTACGAGTCCAGCGACCTGCCGCTGGAAAACCCGAACTATGTCGCACGCTACGGGTTTACCAACCAGGTCGGCTTTGACGGTCTCGATATCCTGCAGCCGCGCATCGGCCTGAACTGGACGATGCCCGATAGCTGGGGTGATACCCGCATGTCGTTCGGTATCGGCGTATTCTCCGGCAACGACCCGACGGTCTGGTTCTCGAATGCATACCAGAACTTCGGTGGTGCGCTGGGTGTGGGCAGTGCGACCGGCTTCGCCGGCCCGACAACCTGTACCGCGGCAGACCTGCAGGTGCTGAACGGTGGCTTCACTGGCATACCGCAGTGCGTGCTGGATGCCGGCCAGCAACAGGCGCTGGATACGGCCGGTGCGGTCAATGCGACCGACCCGGACTTCGAACTGCCGAACGTCACCCGCTACAGCTTTGGCATCGAGCACAACACGAGCAACGACTGGAACCTGCAGTTCGACCTCATCTATGCCGACATGCAGGACCAGGTCGCCTTCGTCGATCTGTCGCTGGACCAGGTTGGTACAGCGCCGGATGGCCGGCCGACCTACCAGCAGGTCGACGTTCTGCGCCCGGGCTGTAACGCGACGTTCGACGGTGTGCGCCAGGGTTACAGTGGTGTCACGCCGGAGTGCCTCGGGGGTAACCAGGACGTCTTCTACACCAACCAGCCAGGCGACGGCGGCCACACGTTCACGGCGAGCTTCCAGGCCAGCAAGATGTTCGAAACCAACAATGGCTGGAATATCAACTTCGTGGGCGGGTACTCGTACAACGAGTCCGAGATCGCCAACCCGGGTACGTCGTTCACCGCGGCCGAGAACTTCCGCGCGGTCGTTGCGACGGATATCGTCAACCTGGACGTCGGCCCGTCACTGCGCAATACGCCGCACAACTTCGTCCTGAGCACGACGTTCTCGAAGCTGATCTGGGGTGACAACCGCACCAGCATCACGGCGTTCTTCCAGCGTCGTGCCGGCGCACCGGTCAGTGCGGTATTTTCCGGCAACTATGCAGCCTCCATCGGCGACACGGGCGGCCGCGCGCGGAACATGCTGTACATTCCGACCGACGAGAACGACCCGCTGGTCAACTTCGATGCCGGCTTCGACGTCGACGCCTTCTTCAACTGGGTTGACAAGAATGACCTGAAGCGTGGCGCGATCCAGAAGAAGGGCCAGCTTGACGAAGCATGGGCGACGGACCTGGATATCCGAATCCAGCAGGAGATTCCGTTCTTCGGTGAGTCCAAGGCGAAGGTTTATCTCGACATCGAGAACTTCCTGAACCTTGTCAACGACAGCTGGGGCCGCAAGCGCTATTTCGACACCCAGGATATCGCTTCGGCTGTGCAGATCGTGGATGGCGTCATCGATCCGAACGATCCGAGTGTTTACCAGTACAACAGTTTCACGCCGCCGCAAACGCTGCCCGATACTTTTGATACGCTGTATCGGATCCAGCTCGGCATCCGTGTGGACTTCTAGCCAAACCCTGGTTCTGAAGTCTTATCGCGACCATTCTGAGGGGTCAGAGCCGTTGGCTCTGACCCCTTTTTGTTTTTCCTGGTGGTGCGCACTTTTTTGCCTGCTGGCGGCGCCGGTTCTCGCCGAAAATCCGCCGAACATCATCGTTGTCATGGCCGACGACCACGGCCAGTGGGCACTCGGCAGCTACGGCCTGGCCGGGATCGATACACCGAACATCGATTACCTGGCGAATGAGGGTGTGTTGTTCGAGAACGCAATGTCGCCGGCGCCGGTCTGTTCGGCGGCCAGGGCCAGCTTCCACACCGGCAAGATGCCCTCGCAGCACGGTGTGCACGACTTTCTGAGCGAGGCCGAGGAGTACGATGCAGACTGGCTCGCGGGCGAGACGCTACTGGCAGAACGCTTGCAGCAGCTTGGCTATCGCACGGCGCTGATCGGCAAGTGGCATGCAACGACCAACAGCAAACTGCCACAGCCGGGATTCGATCGCTGGCTGAGCTACGATCCCTACAAGGCCGGCTGGGCCAACCAGTACGCGCACAGCGGCACCGTCAGTTTTTCCAACGACGGCGACGAGCTCAGCTTCACCGGCGTGCAGGCACGTTTCCTTTCGGAGCAGACGATCCGTTTCATCGACGAGTCCGGTGAGCAGCCATTTTTCATCAGCCTGAATTTCACGGAGCCACATGCACCGTTCGCCGGTCTGCCGGAGCGGCTGGTCGATCGCTACCGCCCGATCGCCACCAGGCTGGTCCGGGCAGGCGGTGCTTCTGATCTGCCTGACCGGGGCGCGAGGACGCGGGTGCCGGCGGACCATGCCGAGCAAATGGCGCAGTATCTTGCCGCCGTATCACTGCTGGATGAACAGGTCGGGCGCCTGCTGGATGCGCTGCAGGGTCGAGACCTGCTGGACAACACGCTGCTGGTGTACACCGCCGATCACGGGCTGCTGGTCGGCCAGTACGGTTTATACGGCAAGACCAACGCCACTAACCCTGCCAACTTCTATGAAGAGACCATCCGCATCCCGCTGATCGTGCACGCGCCGTCGGGAACGATGCGCGGGATGCAGTCACGCGGCGAACTGGTGGATCTTTTGGACCTGCATGCGACGGTGCTGGATTTCGCGAGCGACGGTGATGCTGACACCAGCTACGGTCCTGGCCGGTCGTTGCGAACTTTGTTGGAAGGCGAACGTTCGACAGGGTGGCGTGAGGTGCAGTTCGCGGAGCGCGGCAACCTGCGGATGGTCAGCGATGGCCGCTGGAAACTGGTTCGCGAATACGGCAAGAATATGCACGATGCGCCGATCGACCGCTGGTATGACCTGGCGCACCCGTTCGGCGAACGCGTCAGCGTGGACCTGCCCGCTGCGCCGGTGCGCGGACGCCTGATGACCGAGCTGGAACGGTTCTTCGACCAGTACGAGACTGAAGCACACAGCGGCCGGTTGATCTGGGACCAGCCGGCACCCAATGCTCGCATGCAGGACGACCTGGACGCGTACTAAAAAGCCGGCGTTGCGCCTTGGCGGTCTGCTGCCAGGTCGCGCTGCCTGCCGGATGCCGGCAGCGGAACCGTCTTGTGTTTCCTGAAATAAGCCGTTGTCAGTTCGCCCAGCGTTGCCGATTCGCGCAGCCGTTTGGTCGCCAGGAACTCATCGAAGTGGTCAGCGCCGTCGGCAATGATCTCCGGTACGGCGATTTCGTAGACAGCGTCCGGTGTGACGGCTTTACCGTCATGCTCCAGGGATACCAGCCGCTCGCGTTCCGGCTTCGACGTGTCGTAGACAACGTCGAGACCTGATACCTGCAACAGGCCGCGCAGCAAAGTAAAAGATTGCTCCATGATTGCGACGAGCTGGTCGCCGCGAACCTGCATGACGACGATGGGGTCGATAAACGGGTTGGTATCGAGGACATCGACGATCTCAACGTCACCCTCGGGTATGTCCTTTCGAATGGTACCCGGATGGATCAGCGCGATGTCGGCCCCGGTCGCGTCGCGGGCGATATCGGCGAGCAGGTTGCCGAGATCGGACTCGTCAAAGTAGCGCCGGTTCAGCCGGGCTTCGCTGCGGCCCACGACTTCGGTCAGCTCCGGAAACCGGGCGCGATAGGCAGCCATTTTGGCCACGATGACCGGGTCCGGCTCGAGCTGGTCCGAATCGACCGGGATCAGCTTGCCGTCGTAGGACCTGATTTCCCGCGTGCCGGCGTCCAGTTGCAACTGCAGATAGCCGAGGTAGGTGCCCTGGCCAAATGTCTGCATGATCAGCGTCCCGGTCTCGGGTTGTACGACCGGCTCCCAGGTGCCGGCATCGGCATGCCCGCCAAACAGGACGTCGATACCGTCAACCGCGCCGGCCAGCGCAATGTCCTTGTCGATGTCGCGAGCCAGGCGCGGATCCGCTTCGGCGTCGGTTTGCATCGGGGCCGTGTGGCCCTGGTGCGTCAACACGACGACCAGGTCGACCGCGTCGCGCAGCTCGTCCATGGACTTTTGAATAGCGTCTGCCGGGTCCGTGATATCGAGCCCGTCTGTCGATCCGGGCAGGACAGCCGTGGTTGCCGCATCCTGCCCGATGGTGCCGATGACCCCGATTCGCACTCCGTTACGCTCGATGATCGTGTGCCGCTGGGCGAACGGATGGTTCGTGCCCTTGAAAAACATGTTGGCGCTGAGTACGGGAAAGGCAACCCGGTTTTTTTGCCACAGCAAGATATCCGGACCGTAGTCGAATTCGTGATTGCCGATTGCCATGGCGTCGTAGCCCATCGTCGTCATGAACTCGAACATCAGTGCACCATCGGTCAGCTTTGACAGGGCGCCGGTGAATATGTCGCCGGAATCGAACAGGAAGACGTTCGGCTCGGTTTGCCGAAGCTGCCTGATCAGCGTCGTCAATTCCGCGAGCCCGCCGAGGTGCTCGATGTCGTCGCGCCACCAGGCCGGCACCGGTTCGTACGCACTTTCCATGTCGTTCGTGAACAACAGGGTGACGGTGATCGTGTCATCGTCGGCCCGCGTTGTTCCGGCCAGTGAAATGGCCAGCATGCAGGCCAGCAGGCCGCGGCCCAGCATGCTGACGATTGAAATGTTCGGGTAGCTTCGCTGCATCATCATTCCTGTCGTTCGCGTTGTTGGCAATGGCATAATAAACGCTGCTCACCGGGAAACACGAACATGCTGCAAAAAATCACACTGACCCTGTTGCTGGGCGGAGTCTTGCTGGTTGCCGGATGCGGTACCGAACAATCGCCATCGGCAGTCGACGAGACGCTGACAGGGCCGGTCATACGCTCGGTCGATACGACTTACCTGTCTCGCGACGTTGCGGTCACTGCAACGATCGTTACGCCGGCGGTGGCCGACGGCGTGCCGGTGCCGCTCGTCGTGATGGCACACGGACACGGCGGTTCGCGCCAGGAGGGCGGCGGCTTCCAGCAGGTTGCCGAAGCGATGGCCCAGCGCGGCATCGCCTCGATACGCATGGACTTCCCGGGCTGTGGCGATAGCAGCGAATCCTTTACCGAGAACAACCTCAGCAACATGTTGCAGGACCTGCAGGCCGCACGCCAGTTCGTCGCAGGTGAGGTGAGCATCGACCCGGACAGGGTTGGCCTGCTGGGCTACAGCATGGGCGGCCGTCTCGTCGCGCTGCTGAGTGAAATTGATCCGTCCTACAAGGCAATGGTCATGTGGGCCCCCGGTATTTCGGACGGTGCAGAGCGCGAAGTGCAACTGACATTCGGCGGAGCCGGGGAGTATGCCAGTAAGCGCCGCGAGGCGGAGGAGCAGGGTTCGGTGGTCTACACGACGGTCTGGGGCACCGACCTCAACCTGGGTTTTCGCTGGTTTACCGATCTCGAAACGTCACGGCCGCAGGGAGCGATCGAAAAGTTTGCCGGGCCGCTGCTGGTCATATACGGCGAAGCGGACCAGGTGGTATTGCCGGCCGTTTCGAAATCGGCCGTGACCGCGGCCGTCAACAGCAGCAAGGTGTCCGAGCTGGCGATTCCAACGGCCCGGCACGGCCTGGGTTTCTACACCGAGCGGCCGGAAATTGCGGCACAGGTCGTCACTGCGACAGCCGAATTTTTTGCTGAGGAGCTGTAGTTAAAGTCTCCTGGTCGTCGCGCATTACGTCGCAACACACTTGCCGCAGCCAGCGATTGGTTGAGTCCTTGTCGTAGCGCTTGTGCCAGAACATGAAATAGTTGACCGGGCGCATTTTGATCGGCGACTCGGAGATGCTCAGCGGAAAATTCTTCATCAGCTCCGTGCAGGCGCGCCGTTGCAGCGTGACAATCAGGTCCGAGTTCAGCAACGCGTCGGCGACCTGCATGAAGTAGGGCACGATCAGGCTGACGTGCCGCTTTTTGCCGAGTGACGCCAGGATTTCGTCGACCGGGCCGTGCGCATGCCCGAGCGGCGAAACCATCATGTGGGTCGCCGATAGGTATTGCCGCATCGTCATCTTTTCGCCCTGCAACGGATGCCCGTCGCGGTGGATGATCACGAAGTCGTCCCGAAACAGGCGCGTCTGTTTCAGGTGCTCCGGCGCCTGCCAGTTCAGTGTAATTGCGAGATCGACACTCCCGGACTCGAGCTGCTTGGTCGCGTAGTCGCGGTCGAGCACCTTGAAAGTGACTTTCGACTTGGGCGACTCACTGGAAATACGCGCCACCAGTTCCGGCAGCAGGTAGTGCTGGACCTCGTCCGACGTCGAGATGACAAAATTGCGTTCGATATAGCCCGGGTCGAAATCGATCTCCCCGTGCAGCTCCTCGAACGATCCGATCAGCGCGGTGATTCTCGGTGCCAGTACCAGCGCCTTGCTGGTCGGCGCCATCCCCTGGCCGCTGCGCACGAACAGCTCGTCCACGAAATAATGACGCAGGTTTTTCAGTTGCTTGCTGACGCTCGACTGGGAGATGCCGAGCGCCTCGGCGGCTGCAGTGATACTGCCGTTCGACAGGATGGCATGAAAGACCATCAGTTCCTGCAGGCGGATATTCGGGGTATTCTTATTAGTCATAGTTCTTATTCAGTTTCTGCCATTGTAGAATAGTTTGCAAGCCCTAAAATAGGCTTACGAGGGGGTTCTCATGACATCAACAGATAAAAATATCCCGGTGGTTGCCCAATCCGACGTCGTGGTTGTCGGCGGCGGCGCGGCAGGTGTGACGGCCGCCGTCTCGGCAGCCCGCAATGGTTGCTCGGTAACTTTGCTCGAGCGGTATCACCACCTGGGCGGCATGGCCTCCGGTGGCATGGTGCTGGTGCTCGACGACATGGTCAACGGCAAGGAAATTGTCGTATCCGGCATCGTCGACGAGTTTGTTGCGCGTATGCAAAAAGAAGGCATGGCAGTTGTGCCGCCGGAAGAAGACCGCTACGCGAGCGATGAGATGTACCGCAAATGGGCGCGCTGGGGCGTGCACGATTTCCACCAGGCGCAGAAACCGCAGCCGATCGTATATGCCTGTGCGTTCGACCCGGATGCCTGGAAACGTACATCGCTCGACCTGGTGCGCGAAAACAATATCAACCTGCGGCTGCACAGCTGGTTCAGCGATGCCATTGTCGAGGACGGGGCCGTCAAGGGCGTTATCTGCCAGACCAAGATGGGTCGCCAGGCAATTCGCGGCGATATCGTCATCGACACGACCGGAGACTGTGACGTGGCGATGGCCGCTGGCGCGGATTTCTCGCAGGGCCAGTACATTGTCACGACGGTGTTCCGGCTGGCAAACGTCGACACCGACGAGGCCGAGCGCTTCGAGCACGAAGAGCCGGAAGAATTTGCAAAGATCAATCGCCAGGCGCGGCGCATCATCGGCGGTGCCTGGGAAATGTGGTGGCTGAAGACACCCATTCCCGGTGTCGTCTGGTGCAACTGTCCGCACATGCCGGGTTATGACGGCGTCTCGGTCGAAGACCTGACGAAAGCCGAGTACGAAGGGCGCGAGCGCATGATGGGGCTGTTCGAATACGTCCGCGAAAACATGCCCGGCTTCAAGCAGTCTTACATGCTGGGCGCCGCTGAGCAGGTCGGCGTACGGACGACGCGCATGCTCCAGGGTGAGTATGTCGTGACCAAGGACGATATCGTCAATCGCCGCTATTTCGAGGATACCGTCTGTCGCGGTCGCGACTACTACACGCCGTACCGGGCGTTGTTGCCGAGACAGGTCGACCAGTTGATCGTTGCCGGCCGGCACTACTCCGCCGAGCCGGAAGCGCAAAAGCGCTCGCGCGAGATACCGCCGTGCATGGTACAGGGAGAGGTCGCCGGCATCGCTGCATCACTGGCGTTGCAGGAAAACAGCATGATTCGTGACGTCGACTATCGCAAAATCCAGAAACAGATGCGTGCCCAGGGCGCGGATCCGGGGGACATTCCATCGGCCAATGCGACCGGAGTCGACTCGCTCGCGCAAAGTGCCTGATTACCGGGGGGTAACCGAAAAAATGAAGCAATCAACCAACTTGCCGCTCGACGGAATTCGTGTCATCGACTTTACACAGGTCATGATGGGGCCGTCTGCCACGCAGATGCTGGCCGACTTCGGTGCGGACGTCATCAAGATTGAAAACCCGCGCGGCGGAGACCTGTCACGCACCGCATTCGGTGCGACGGACGAGGAAGGCCTGAACAACCCGGTGTTTTGTAGTTTGAACCGGAACAAGCGTTCACTGGCGCTGAACCTGCGCGAGGAGGCCAACAAGCAGGTCGTCCACGATCTTATTCGCGGCGCCGATGTCGTGGTCAGCAATTTCCGGGCCGGCGTCATGGACCGTATCGGCTTCGGTTTCGAGAAATGCCGTGAATTGAATCCGCGCATTATCTGGGCCAGCGGCAGCGGCTATGGCCCCACCGGGCCGTACGCCCACAAGGGCGGCCAGGATGTGCTGGCGCAGGCCATGAGTGGCGTCATGATGCGCCGCGCGGACGAATCGGTACCGATGTCGATCTATCCGACGGCATTGTGCGACTACACGGCCGGCATGCACCTGGTGCAGGCAATTCTGGCGGCGCTGATCGGTGTCGCGAAAACCGGCGAGGGCCAGAGCGTCGAAGTGTCGCTGTACGATTCAATGATTGCCATGCAGATGCAGGAGGCGACCTGTCACCTGCACAATGGCAAGGAAATCAACTGGGCAGAGATGCCGCTGACCGGTGTGTTTCCCACTGAAGATGGCGCGCTGGTGCTGGTCGGTGCCTTCAAGGAAAACCCGCTGCTCGACATCTGCAACGTGCTCGGCATCGAGGACCTGTCGCAGGAGTACCCGAATCTTGCCGCGCAGCGCGAGGGCAAAGCCTACCTGCAACAACGCTTTCGCGACGAGTTTGCGAAGAACTCGACGGCGCACTGGATTGGTGCGCTCGAAGCGGCGGACCTGCTCTGCGCGCCGGTCAGGAATCTCGCAGAGGTACTCGAGGACGAGCAGACCAGGACCAATGAAATGATCGTCGAGTTCGAACACCCGATCAACGGCCGGATGCAGACGATTGCCTGCCCGATTCATTTTTCGGCAATCGATTGTGGTGTGCGCATGGCGCCGCCGCGGCTCGGCGAGCACAACGACGAGATTCTCGCTGAACTGGATGGTGCAACGGCGGAACGGGCGAGCGCCTGATGGCCGTCAATTTCTCGCTGCAAGACCACGTTGCGCACGTGCGCATCGATCGCGCGGATCGAATGAATGCGGTCGACGAAGCGACAGCGGACGAACTCGAACAGATCTGGCAGCGCATCGAGGGGGACAACGACGTACGCGTGGTTGTCCTGACCGGCGCGGGCGAAAAAGCATTTTGTGCCGGCGCCGATATGAAAGCCGGCGGCGCAACCCGAACCGGACTCGAGTACTGGGCGCATGCGCGGCCGGGTGGCTTCGGCGGGCTGACACTGAGGAAGTCGCTGCACGTTCCGGTAATCGCTCGCGTCAATGGCCTCGCCGTTGGCGGCGGCTTCGAACTGGTGCTGGGCTGTGACATCGTCGTGGCGGCGGAGCACGCTTCATTCGGCCTGCCGGAGGCACGCGTCGGCCGGATGCCGATGGACGGCGGCATGCTGGTACTGCCCCGTTTGATACCACAGAAGATCGCGATGGGCATGCTGCTGACGGGCAATCGAATCTCGGCGCAGGACGCCGCGGAATACGGTCTGGTCAACGAGGTCGTGCCAGCGGCCGAACTCGACGAGGCAGTCGATCGCTGGGTTACACAAATTCTGAAGTGTGCCCCGCTGTCGGTGAAGGCCATCAAGGAATGTGTCAAGGAGACCAGCGACCTGTCGCTGGACGAAGCGATGGCAAAGCGCCTGCCATCACTGATCGCGGCGCTGGAGTCCGAGGACGGCGAGGAAGGGCCGCGTGCATTTCGTGAAAAACGGGACCCGGTCTGGAAGGGACGCTAGGTGACATTCGTCATCATGTCGCCGTGCGTCGGCATCAAGGATGGCCGCTGCGTCGATGTCTGTCCGGTCGACTGTATTCACGAAGGCGAAACGATGTTTTATATCGACCCGGAAGAGTGCATCGCCTGTGCCTTGTGCGAGACGATCTGCCCGGTCGATGCAATCCGGCACATCGAGGACGTTCCGGAAGAAGAACAGGCTTACATAAAAATTAACGCGGATTTCTTTAACAAACCCTGAGAGGGCAGCCTTGTCGAACCAGACCCTGAGCGGTGTATTTGCTGCCGTGCCGACACCAGTTGCTCCGGACCACTCACCGGAGCTTGCCTTGTTCATGGAGCACTGCGAGTGGGTACTCGACAACGGTTGTGACGGGCTGAATGTGCTCGGATCAACCGGCGAGGCGAGTTCGTTCCCGGGCAGTGTGCGCGCTGCAATCATGCGCGATGTCGCCGCGTCGACGCTTGCCCGGTCGCAATTGATGGTCGGCACCGGCACGCCGGCATTGGCGGACACTATAGAGTTGACTCGGCTTGCTGCGGAGCTGGGGTTTGATGCCGCGCTGGTGCTGCCGCCGTTCTACTACGCCCCGGTTACCGATGACGGTCTGTTCGAGTACTTCCGGCAGGTCATCGATGCGGTCGGGGCAAGCGACATCGGCATTTACCTCTACAACTTTCCACAAATGACGGGGCTGAGTTTTTCCACCGGCTTTGTCGAACGGCTACTGGCTGCCTACCCGGATCGTGTGCGCGGCATGAAGGACTCGTCCGGCGACCTGGGTTATACCGATATGATGGCGACAACCTTCGCGGGCTCTCTGGACGTGTTTCCGGGCAGTGAAGCGACGTTGCCGGATGCGGTGGCAAAGGGCTATGCCGGCTGTATCTCGGCTTCGGTCAATGCCACGGCCAGGCTGGCCGGCGCCGTCTGGCGCAGCCGCGAAGACGTTGCCGCGGAGGATGCTGACAGCTTGCGCTCATTGCGGACTGCCATCCAGTCGGTGCCGATCGTCGCTGCCGCGAAGCACCTGACCGCGGCGCGCACCGGCAAAGACACCTGGCTGCGGATGGTGCCGCCGCTGACAGCATTGAGCGATGCACAGCAGCAACAGATGCAGACGGTCGCCAGTGAGCTCGGATTCGGAACCTGACCACGAGAGAACAACAATGACAACGGACACCGAGGACAACAGCAAGCAATACCCGAAGCCCGTTTACGCCTGGTACGTGGTTGTGCTGATGATGTTCTTCTATGTCCTGTCGTTCATGGACCGGCAGATCATTGCCGTGTTGCTCGATCCCATCAAGACGGATCTCGAACTGACCGATGTACAGATCAGCCTGATCGGCGGTGTCTCGTTCGGCCTGTTCTACTCGGTTGTTGGCATATTCATCGGGCGGCTGGCTGACTCGATGAATCGGCCGGCGCTGATCGCTATGGGCGTTTTCGTCTGGAGCCTGACGACTGCGCTGTGCGGCCTGGCCGGAAAATTCTGGCAGCTGCTGTTGCTGCGCATGGGCGTCGGGCTTGGCGAGGCTGCATTGCTGCCGTCGACCGTCTCGTTGCTGAAGGACTATTTCCCGCCGGCGCGCATTGCGACACCCACAAGCGTATTCCTGTTCGGCGCACCCATCGGTATCGGGCTCGCGTTCGCGGCGGGCGGCTTCATGTACACCGTGGCGCAAGACATCACGGCGGCGGATGGCTGGAACGATGTGTTTTTCATTGGCGGATCAGCGGCGTGGAAGCTCGTGCTGCTGTTTCTCGGCGTCGTCGGTATGGTGATGACGCTCGGCATGATCACAGTGCGTGAGCCGCGGACGGCGAATGCTTCTGCGCAACAACAGCAGGCGGCACATGGGCTGAAAGCCGCCGAAGCGGCCCGGATGTCCGACGTGCGTGACTACGCCGAACGCCACTGGCTGCCGATACTGTCGCTGTATGTCGGCATGGCCCTGATCTCGCTGGCCGCCTACGCGCAGGGATTCTGGGATGTCACGTACCTGACGCGTACTTATGGCGGGGAGATCGGCCCGGTTTCATTCATGTATGGCATGGTGCAGATGTTTGCCGGCATGGCCGGCATGTTTCTGGGCGGTTTTACCGCTGACCGGATGACGCGTCGCGGAGTTGAAGGCTCGAGCTTCAAGTTGGTGACGGTTGGCGCCGCCATTGCGACGCCGTTTGCGTTCGCCTATGCGCTGGCGGGTGAGGAACAGTATTCGTTGTGGCTGATGGTTGGCACGATTTTCGGCACGAACATCTGTTTTGCCTGTGCGGCGTCCGCGATGCAGCGCATGTACCCGGTCGCCATGCTCGGTCTCGCCGCCGGCGTCTACTTTTTCATGTCCAATGCCGTAGGGCTGATGGTCGGACCGACGGCCGTTGCCGCTATCACCGACTATGCATTTGGCGATCCGCAGAAGGTTGGCTATTCGCTGTCCATCGTCGGCGGTACGGCACGCCTGCTGGCCTTTTTGTGTTTCGTGGCAGGCCTCGGCGCGTATGTCCGCTTGCTGCGCGAGCGCGAGGGCAAACCCGCTGCCTAGAATGCGAGGCGGTACTTCGTCGAGCCGTTCTCGTTTTCGCCGATTTTGCTGATCGGCGAGTCGGCGCCGATAGTCGCCGCAGCGCGCGGTGACGAAGAGAACGTTACGACGACTTCGTCATTGATGGGTGCAAACGACCAGTTGCCATCGGCGCTGGGGTCCAGCGTCTTCAGGTCAAAGATGTAGTCGGCCAGGATGTCGCGATTCGTGTCGGGTGCGGAAATGATGATATTGCTGCCATCGAGTCCCGGAAAACCACCGCCGCCATCGGCGCGATAGTTGTTGGTCGCGACGATGAACTGCTGCGCGGGATCGATTGGCTCGCCGGCATAGCGCAGGTCCTGTATGCGGTGGCTGTCGGCGTTGATCAGCGTACCGTCCGGGCTGTATCGCGGCGGCCGGGTGACGTCAATGCGGTAGCTGACACCGTCGATGACATCGAAATTGAAACTGGCGAAACCCGGCGCGATCAGTTCCTGCTCGACGTTGCTATCCGGGTCTATCTGGCTGAAAAGACCCGCTGACATTTCCAGCCATTCCCGCACTTCGGCACCACTGACCGTCACCGCGCGCAGCGTGTTCGGATACAGGTACAGATCGGCGATATGCTTGAGCGCGATTTCTCCGGCCGGAATCTCCGTGTAGTAGTCGCGGCCGCCGCGCCCGCCTGTCTTGAACGGTGCGCTGGCAGAAAGCACCGGCAGTTCCGCGTACTCGGTGCCCTGCACGAGGCGTTCGACGTAGCGCTTCTGGGCATTCGTAATAACCTGGACCGACGGGTCGTCCTGCACCAGTGCAAAGTAGCTGTTGATCGGCGCGGTAACCTCGCCGACGCCGGTACGCACAAAATCGATTGTCGCCTGGTGTTCTTCCTGTACCGCTGACAGTATCTCCTCGACCGGCTCGACCAGAGGCACGACCTTGCCTTCATCGAGACGGTAAATGGGTCGGGTAGCGCCGCGGCTGCCGACGACGCGCCAGTCACCGCCGGGTGTGACCGCGAGCTCGAGGTCGACGTAACCGAGATGGCTGCCCCAGAAACCCGGCATCGTCGCTGCAACCCCGTTGATCGTGCCGGCCTCGAGGTCGACACCTGCAATATCGACGTAGGTGTCGCTCGGGAATACGCGGTGGCTGTGACCGAACATGATCGCGTCGATGTCCGGCACCTGCGACAGGTAGTACGTCGTCTGTTCCTCCATGCCTTCGCGCGTGGCTGTTGAAATGCCGGAGTGCGGAATCGCAACGACGATGTCGGCGCCTTCCGCTTTCATTTTCGGCACCAGCTCGGCCGCTGTATCGACGACGTCGTGTGCCACGACCCGGCCGCGCAGGTTGCTCCGGTCCCATTGCATGATCTGCGGCGGTACGAAGCCGATAAAACCGATCGTGATCGGGTGTTTACTGCCGTCTTCCGCCGTCAGAAGTCGGTCGACCAGCAGGTACTGCCGGAAGTAGGGTACGTCGTTGCTTAGGTCGTCATCGCCGTCGTCATGAAAGACGTTGGCCGAGATATACGGAAAATTCGCGCCGGCGATGCTCTTCTCGAGAAACTCCAGGCCGTAGTTGAATTCATGGTTGCCGATATTGCCGACCGTGTAGTCCAGCAGGTTCATCGCCTTGTAAACCGGGTGCACGGCGTCGTCCTGCAGGCCGCGATGACGAGCCATGAAGTCGCCCAGCGGGTTGCCCTGCAACAGGTCGCCGTTGTCGACGAGGACATGGTTCGGCACTTCTTCCCGCGCGGCGGCCAGCAGCGCTGCTGTACGCGCCAGGCCGACCGTTGCCGAAGGCTGGTCCTGGAAATAGTCGTAGTCGACGACGTGCATGTGCACGTCGGAGGTCTCGAGAATTCGCAAGTGTACCTGCGCGTCCTCTTGCTGCGAGCAGGCGGCTGCGGCAAACAGCATAGCCAGCAGGTAACAGTTGCGACGAGAATGCATTGGCAGCGCCCGGGTGTTTGAGTTGGGGACTTCGAGACTAGCACTGCTGCCGGTGTTACGAAACGGTTGGTAAGCAGATAGAATAAGGCATGCTGTTCACCAACATCATTCGCACCAAGCGAGACGGCGGCAAACTGAGCGACGAGCAGATCCGGTTCTTCGTTGACGGACTGGCCGACGAGAGTATCCCTGCCGAGCAGGTATCGTCGCTGGCAATGGCCATCTTCCTGAACTCGATGAGTTTTGACGAGGTTGCCAGCCTGACAACGAGCATGTCGAAATCCGGCACCGTGCTGGACTGGCAGGACCAGGACCTGGACGGACCCGTCGTCGACAAGCATTCCACCGGCGGCGTCGGCGACAAGGTCAGCTTCATGCTCGCTCCGATCGTGGCCGCTTGCGGAGGTTACGTGCCGATGATCTCGGGTCGCGGACTCGGGCACACCGGCGGTACGACGGACAAGGCGGAGTCGATTCCCGGGTACAACACGGCGCCCGACTTCCCGACCTTCCAGAAGATCGTCAGGGAAATCGGTTGCGCGGTCATCGGCCAGACGTCGGACCTCGCACCTGCCGATCGCCGCTTCTATTCCATACGCGATGTCACCGGCACCGTCGAGTCGGTGCCGTTGATTACGGCATCGATCCTGGCGAAGAAGATAGCGGCAGGTCTCGATGCGCTGGTCATGGACGTCAAGGTCGGTTCCGGCGCTTTCATGCCGACCCACGCGCGCGCGCGCGAACTGGCCGAGAGCATCATCGCGACGGCGGAACTGGCAGGAGTCCGGACGCATGCGCTCATCACCGACATGAACGAGGTGCTGGGACGAACGGCAGGCAATGCACTGGAAATAGCCGAAGTCGTGAAGTACCTCAAAAACGATGATCGTGAGCCGCGGCTGGATGCCGTCGTGATGGGCCTCTGCGCACAGATGCTGGTTGTGGCCGGCCTGGAGCCGGATCGGGAGCGGGCGCTGGCGCGCGTCGATACTGCGGTCACCAGCGGCCGCGCACTGGAAATTTTTGCCAGGATGGTTGCAGCACTGGGTGGCCCGGCCGACTTTGTCGATGCACCGGACAAATACCTGGCAGCAGCACCCGTGGTGAGACCGATTCATGGCAACGGAACGCTGGTTGCGCTGGACACGTTTGCCGTAGGCAATGCGATTATCGAACTGGGCGGCGGCCGGCGTACCGTCGGTGCAGCGCTGGACATGGCTGTTGGCTTCAGCCAGGTTGCACCGCTCGGCACACAACTCGACCAGCACACGCCGCTGGCGGTCGTGCATGCGGCCAGTGAGGACGACGCTGACAAGGTTTCGCAGCTGTTGCTGGATGCCTGTGAAACAGCTGCTGAGAAGCCTGCGGCAAACCCGGTCATCGTAGAGGTGCTGACCGGAATCAGTTAAGCAAAGCGTCGGCCTGATACGGTAGACTTGAACGCTGCTTTAACAACAATAACAAAAGAAGGTGGGGCGGCATGGGTAACTACATCGGTATTCTCGGCATCGTCGTACTCCTGGGCATAGCTGTCCTGTTTTCCAGCAACCGCAAGGCGATCAACCTGCGCGTGGTCGGTTCTGCATTTGTGCTGCAAACCGTCATAGCCGCGATCGTCCTGTACTGGCAATCGGGCAGGGAAGCCATCGACTGGCTCAGTAGCGGTGTGCTCGCCATCATCCAGTATGCGAATGCCGGCATCCAGATGGTGTTCGGGCCGCTGGCCAACCTGAACGGGCTTGTGCACGGCATCGTGACCGGGGAATACGGCCTGGCTCCCGCGGATCCCGCCAGCGTCGGGCTCACGTTCGCAATCAACGTGCTGCCGATCATTATCTTTTTTGCGGCACTGATGTCTGTGCTCTACCACCTTCGCATCATGGAATGGGTGGTTCGTATCGTCGGCGGGGCGCTGCATAAAATTGTCGGCACCGGCACGATCGAGTCCATGAATGCGGCAGCAAATATCTTTGTCGGACAGACCGAGGCGCCGCTCGTCGTCAAGCCGTATTTGCGGGGTCTGACAGAGCCACAGATGTTTGCCGTCATGGTGTCTGGCCTTGCCTCGATTGCGGGTACGGTGCTTGCCGGCTACATGCTGATGGGTGCCGAGCTCAAATACCTGCTTGCGGCGGCATTCATGGCAGCACCGGGCGGGCTCCTGATGGCCAAGATCATCATGCCCGACGACGAGACGGTTTCAACCGGGCAACATGAAAAATTTCAGATGGAGCCGAGCAAATACAGGAATGTCATTCTTGCTGCCGCAGCCGGCACGTCGGACGGCTTGCGCCTGGCCGTCAATATCGGCGCCATGCTGGTTGCATTCGTCGCTTTGATCGCGCTGTTCAACGGCCTCGTCGGTGGCCTGTTCAGCCTGTTCGGCTTCGATGGTGTCACATTGCAGCTGATCCTGGGCAAGGTGTTCCAGCCACTGATGTACCTGTTGAGCGTCCCGTGGGACGAAGCGCAGGCTGCGGGCGCCCTGTTTGGAGAAAAACTGATTCTCAACGAATTCGTCGCGTTTGCGAACCTGAATACCTATCTCGCGGATGCAAGCCCGCGGACGGTTGCGGTAACGACATTCTCGCTGTGTGGTTTCGCCAACCTGTCGTCAATTGCAATCCTGCTCGGTGGGCTCGGAGTGCTGGTTCCCGAAAAGCGGGAGCTGATCGGCGTCCTCGGGCTGAAAGCTGTCCTGGCCGCATCGCTGTCCAACCTGATGAGTGCCGCACTCGCCGGATTAATGTTAACGTTCTGACGACATGACTCGAAAAATAATTATTGACTGTGACCCGGGGCAGGATGATGCCGTTGCACTGTTGCTGGCCTTTGCTTCACCGGACGAACTTGAAATTCTCGGCATCACTGCGGTAGGCGGGAACGTGCCATTGCAGCTGACGCAGCGCAATGCGCGCATGATGTGCGATCTTGCCGGCATGCAACACATTCCGGTCTTCGCCGGTTGTGCGGAGCCGCTCGAGCGGCCGTTACTGACGGCTGAGGCGATACACGGCACAACCGGCATCAATGGCGTCGACGTGTTCGAACCCGAGACGGCGTTGCAGCCACAACATGCGGTCGACTTCATCGTCGAAACACTGCTGGCCGCCGAAGAAAGCTCGGTCACGCTGGTGCCGACCGGCCCGCTGACCAACATTGCAACCGCGATACAGCGCGAACCCGGCATATTGCCAAGCATCGAGCGGATCGTGCCGATGGGCGGGGCGATGCGGGAAGGTGGCAACAGCACGCCGTCGGCGGAATTCAACATCCTCGTGGACCCGCAAGCTGCAGATATCGTATTCCGTTGCGGGCGGCCGATCACGGCTATGGGGCTGGACGTGACGCACCAGGTCCTGTCGACGCCCGAGCGCGTACAGCGAATCCGGGCGCTGGGCAACCCGGTTGCGACGGCGACGGCCGACATGCTGAATTTCTTCGATCGTTACGACACGAAGAAATACGGCTCCGAGGGTGCGCCTCTGCACGATCCGTGCACCATCGCCTGGTTGTTGTGGCCGGAAATATTCGAAGGCAAGGACTGCAATATTTCGATCGAGACTGAATCGGAGCTGACGCTGGGACACACCGCGGTGGACTTCTGGAATGTCACCGACAAACCCGTCAACACGACCTGGGTATACGGTATCGACGCGCCGGCGTTCTACGACCGGCTCGTAGAACGGCTTGACCGGTTCGGAGGGGCTTTGTGACGTCGATCATCGTCATCGGCTCGGTCAACCTCGATATTGTGGCATCTGCCGACCGCCTGCCGGGGCCGGGCGAGACCGTGACCGGCGCCGAACTGAGCCGCTTCCCTGGCGGCAAGGGTGCCAACCAGGCGCTCGCGGCAGCAAAGCTGGGTGCGGAGGTGAGCCTGCTCGCGCACGTGGGCAACGATGCTGATGCGAACGACGCGCTGGCGTTGCTGCGCGCAGGCGGTGTGGATCTCAGTGGCTGCAAGGCCGTAGAGCACGCAGCGACCGGTGTCGCGCTCATAGCCGTTGCGAGTTCCGGCGAAAACCAGATCGTCGTCGCGCCGGGCGCGAACCGTACCCTGTCGCCGGACTCGCTAAGTATTCCTGCCGCGGATGCGCTGTTGTGCCAGCTCGAGGTGCCGACCGAAACCATTGCACATGCCGCTGCCAGTTTCGACGGATTCTTCTGTGTCAACCTGGCACCTGCCCGGCACGTCGATGTCGCCGTACTGCAGCGCGCTGACCTCGTTATTGTCAACGAAACAGAGTCGGCCTGGTACGGTGACAGCCTGGCAGCGTGCAAGGGCATGATTGCAACGACGTTCGGTGCGGCCGGCGCCGTACTCAGCCAGGATGGCGTCGACATCGCGCGGACAAAACCACCGCGAGTCGAGGCGGTCGATACGACGGCAGCAGGTGACACGTTTTGCGCAGCACTGACCGTAGCGCTGGTCGAAGGGCAAAGCCCCGGAGACGCGCTGGCATTCGCCTGCGCTGCAGGCGCTGCAACGGCAACCCGGCAGGGCGCGCAGCCGTCTTTGCCGGGCCGGGAAGAGGTACTGGCCTTACTGGGCTAACCCCTCTCAAAAGTGGTCAGAGCTGGAATGACTCTGGCAGCAACTCGTCCATCGAGAATGTCAGCCAGTTGTCGTCGTTACCCCTGAAGATAATGCGGGTATTGGCGTCCGCGAACTCGCGGATGCGCTGCCGGCAGCCGCCGCAGGGCGGGCAGGCGCGGTCCGTCTCGCCGCCGGCAACCGCCAGTGTCACGATGCGCTTGCCGCCGGAAGCAACCATGGCGGCAATGGCGCCGGCTTCGGCACAGGTGCCCAGCGGATAGGCGGCATTCTCGACATTACAGCTCGTATGGACATTGCCGGCATCATCGAGCAGGGCCGCCCCGACGCTAAAGCCGGAATACGGGCAGTACGCCTGCTCGCAGATCGCACGTGCCGCCTGCAACAGTTCGTCGTCGGTCATGTCAGCTTTTGCGCATCGGGTTGTTCGGATGCGTGGTCCAGTTCGCGACTTCGTTCGTGATCGGCTTGCCGGTACGGGCGTCGATGCCCTCGGTCATCGGCTGCATCGTGATGCAACTGTCGACCGGGCAAACGCTGACACAAAGATTACAGCCGACGCACTCGTCGTCGATTACCTCGAATCGCCGCTCACCGTTAACTGTATTCGTGATGGCCTGGTGCGATGTGTCTTCACAGACCACATGACAGCGTCCGCACTTGATACACAGGTCCTGGTCGATAACGGCCTTGGAGACGTGATTGAGGTTCAGGTATTGCCAGTCGGTAACGCTCGGGGTCGCCTTGCGCACGAGTTCGGAGACCGATGCCATGCCCTTGTCATCGAGGAAATTGCTCAGTCCGTCCGTCAGGTCGTCAATAATCTTGAAGCCGTACACCATTGCGGCGGTACAGACCTGCACATTGGAAGCACCCAGCGCCAGGAAGTCGACGGCGTCACGCCAGTCGGTGATGCCACCGATGCCGGAAATCGGCAGCCTGGCGGTCTCCGCGTTGCGGGCAATCTCAGCGACCATGTTCAATGCGATCGGCTTGACCGCTTCACCGCAGTAGCCGCCATGCGTGCCCATGCCGTCCGTAGTCGGGAACATCGTCAGCGTGTCGTAATCTACCCGCATGATCGAGTTGATCGTATTGATCAGCGACACGGCATCGGCGCCACCGTCCTGTGCCGCCTTGGCTGTGAGCACGATGTTCGTGACATTTGGCGTCAACTTGACGATGACCGGTATCGTTGCGGCTTTCTTGGCCCATTCGGTCGCCATCTGCACATACTCGGGGACCTGCCCGACAGCAGCACCCATGCCGCGCTCAGACATACCGTGCGGGCAACCGAAATTCAGCTCAAAAGCGTCGGCGCCGGTGTCCTCAATGATCGGGATGTATTTCGACCAGGACTCTTCGTTCATCGGCAGCATGACCGAGGCGACGACGGCCCGGTCCGGCCAGTCCCGCTTGATTTGTCGGATCTCGTCCAGGTTGGTCTTGAGCGGCCGGTCCGTGATCAGCTCGATGTTGTTGAAGCCGATTACGCGGCGTTCGTTACTGTGCAGGGCGCTGTAACGTGGTCCGTTGACATTGACAATCGGTGGGTCTTCGCCGAGTGTTTTCCAGACCACACCGCCCCAGCCGGCTTCGAAAGCACGGTTGACGTTATAGGCCTTGTCCGTCGGCGGGGCCGACGCCAGCCAGAACGGGTTCGGCGACGTAACGCCGAGAAATTCCGAGTTCAGGTCAGCCATTTCGCAAACTCCTGTCGATCGCTATCGCCGCAACCTTGCCGTCCTGCACGGCCGATACCGTCAGGTCCTCGCCATCGACGCCACAGTCGCCGCCAGCCCAGACTCCTTCCAGCGATGTCGCCCGGTTTTCGTCGACGACAATGCGCCCCCGCTCCATTTCGATGCCGTCCAGGTCGTGGCCGCCCATCTTCTGGCCGATGGCCTTGAAAATCACATCGGCGAGAAGTGTCGTGGACTCACCGGTCGTCTGCAGGCGGCCGTCGTCGCCGAGCTGACTTCCCTGCAGCTCAATCTGCAAGCCGTCGTCCGTCTCGGCAATGGATTTCGGCACCACCCAGTGCCGGATGGCAACGCCGCTGGTCTGGGCCAGCTTCTGCTCGAATTCACTCGCGCCCATTTGCCCGGCGCCACGCCGGTAGGCAATCGTCACCTGTTCGGCTCCGAGCCGTTTGCTCTGTACCGCGATATCGATTGCCGTCATGCCGCCGCCGATTACAACGACCCTGCTGCCGACCGGCAGTTCGCCAAGGTCATCGCTCTGGCGCAGGTCACGAATATAGTCGATGGCGCTTTCGACGCCTTCCAGGTCTTCGTTGTCGAGGCCGAGCTCGTTGACCGCAGCCAGCCCGAGACCGATAAACACGGCGTCGTATTCGTCGCGCAACTCCTGCAAGGAAAATTCGCTGCCGAGCGAAACACCGGTTCTGACCTCGATGCCGCCAATAGACAGGATATAGTCGACTTCGCGTTGGGCGAAATTATCGACTGTCTTGTAGGCGGCGATGCCGTACTCGTTCAATCCGCCGAGCTTGTCGTCACGGTTGTATACAACGACATCGTGCCCCAGCACCGCCAGCCTGTGGGCGCAGGACAGCCCGGCCGGGCCGCCGCCGATGACGGCAACTTTCTTGCCGGTGCTGGCCGCGCGCGAAAACAGTTGCGTGTTGTCGCTGAATACCGGGTCGGTCGCGTAGCGCTGCAGCAGGCCGATTTCGACCGGCTTGTCCTCGTGCGTATTGCGTACACAGGCTTCTTCGCAAAGAATCTCGGTCGGGCAGACCCGAGCGCACATGCCGCCCATGATGTTTTCCTGCAGAATTGTCCTGGCCGATCCCCGCAGGTTGTCGCTGCGGATCTTTTGGATGAAACCGGGAATGTCGATACCGGTCGGGCATGCCGTCGTGCAGGGTGCGTCGTAGCAGAAGTAACAGCGATCTGCTTCGATCAGTGCTTCGGAACGCGACAGCGGTGGGTGCAGGTCGCTGAAGTTTTTCTCGATTTCTGCCGGGCCAAGCCGCCCGGGTCGTATATTGTTATTCGCTTTGCTCATGCAACCAACCCTTCTCAGCGCTGCACTGCGACCGGTTCTTCGTACCTGGCCTTGAGCTGCAATGCTTCGTAATAGGATGCGTACGCCGGCCGGTCAACGTAGCGCCCGGCGCCACGCTCGACATCGAGTTCGCCATTGGCAAACACCACCTTGCCGTTGCTGATCGTATGCGATGCGCAGCCTGTGACCGTCATGCCCTCGAAAATGTTGTAGTCGACATTCTGCTTGTGGGTCTTGGCCGAGATCGTTTTGCTGGCCTCCGGGTCCCAGACAACGATGTCGGCGTCGGCGCCCACGGCGACAACGCCCTTGCGCGGATAGATATTGAAGATCTGCGCTGTATTGGTCGACGTCACGCGGACGAATTCGTTCATCGTCAGCTTGCCGGTGCGAACGCCGTGTTCCCATAACACTTCGAGGCGGTTTTCGACACCGCCGGTGCCGTTCGGAATATTGCGGAAATCGTCCTTGCCCATTGCTTTCTGGTCGGCGCAGAAGCAGCAATGGTCGGTCGCAGTCGTCTGCAGGTTGCCGGCCTGCAGTCCGCGCCACAGCGCTGCCTGGTGTTCGGCGGAACGAAACGGCGGGCTCATTACATGCGCAGCCGCCGTCTCGAAGTCGGTGTTGCGGTAGACGCTGTCATCAACCAGCAGGTGCCCGGCGAGGACCTCGCCAAAGACCCGTTGGCCTTCATTGCGGGCTCGGGTAATGGCTTCCAGCGACTGCCGGCAGGAATTGTGCACGACATACAGCGGCACCTTGAGGACCTCCGCGATGCGAATCGCACGATTTGCCGCTTCGCCTTCGACCTCCGGCGGCCGCGACAGCGGGTGACCTTCCGGCCCGGTAATGCCCTTGTCGTAAATGTCTTTTTGCAGGCGGAATACCAGGTCGCCGTTTTCGGCGTGCACGGTGCAGATAGCGCCGAGTTCGCGGGCCCGCGTGAAACTGTTTACGAGCGTTTCGTCGTCGCACATGATGGCATTCTTGTACGCCATGAAGTGCTTGAAACTGTTGACGCCGTGATTTTCGACCAGCGTACCCATGTCGGCATGCACAGACTCGTCCCACCAGGTTATCGCGACGTGAAACGAATAGTCGGCAACGGACTTCTCGGCCCATTCACGCCACTGCTGGTAGGCCTCCAGGATGCGTGTCTGCGGGCTGGGAATGACAAAGTCGATGATCATCGTCGTGCCGCCCGCCAGGCCGGCTGCAGTGCCGGAGTAAAAGTCATCGCTGGCAACGGTACCCATGAAGGGTAATTGCATGTGCGTGTGCGGGTCGATGCCGCCGGGCATGACGTATTGCCCGCCTGCGTCGACGACGGTTGCGCCGCCAGGTGCGTCGAGGCCTTCCCCGACCGCCGTCACGAGGCCGTCCTCGCACAAAACATCCGCGCGGAAAGTACGGTCTGCATTGACCACGGTACCGCCTTTGATCAGAACTGCCATCGCTGACTCCTCAATCTCTGTTTGCGACGAAGTAGTAAATCACGCCACCCAGTATCGAACCGGTAAACCAGCCATAGGTATAAAACCAGCCGAGGGCCGGCACTTTCAGGGCGAGGCCGGTCAGGGCGACCGGAACCAGGAATGCGATGAACCCGGGCGCATTCCACGCCGGGTATCCGGCGTTGTCCTGGTACAGCGCCAGCACGTCGTAGGACTGTTTCTTCACCAGGAAATAGTCCACGACCATGATACCGGCGATCGGACCGAGCAGGCTCGAGTAGCCGAGCAGCCAGTTTGAGTAGAGGCTCTCGACGCTGACATCGGTGTCCAGCCAACCCAGTTTTTTCAGCAGTTCCCAGCTCATCAGCAGTACGCCGATGATTCCGGTCAGCAGGACGCCGCGGTTCTCATTGATCAGTTTCGGAGCGACGTTCTGGAAGACGTTGGTTGGCGAGACGATATTGGCTGCCGTGTTCGTGGAAATCGTAGCCAGGATGATCATGGCCATCGACAAGGTCACCCACAACGGGCTGTCGATGTGGCCGATCAGATTGATCGGGTCGGAAAGTGTTTCACCGACCAGCTCGACCGAGGCTGCCGTCAGCACGACTCCGAGCCCGGAAAACAGGAACATCGTCAGCGGCAGGCCGAGGATCTGGCCGACGACCTGTGCGCGCTGCGACTTCGCATAGCGGCTGAAGTCGGGAATGTTCAGCGACAAGGTGGCCCAGAAGCCGACCATCGCCGTCAGGCCGGCCATGAAATAGCCGAAGACGGGTGCGCCCTGTGGCCGGCTTGGCGGCGCGGACAGCAATTCGTCGACGGAAATTTTCGGCAGGGCCCAGACCATCAGGCCGATTGCGACAATCAGCAGCAATGGCGCTGCCAGCGCTTCGAGGTGCTTGATCGACTCCGAACCGCGAATAACCACGGTGATGTTCGCGGCCCAGAAGATGAAAAAGCCCAGCACCTCGCCGGTACCGCCGAGCGCCGCCCAGCCGTCGAACAGCGCCGACAACAACAGGTGAATTGCAATGCCGCCGAACAGCGTCTGGACACCGAACCAGCCGCAGGCAACGAGTGCACGGACCAGCGACGGCACGTTCGAGCCGATGATACCGAACGATGCGCGCAGCACGACGGGGCAGGGTATGCCGTAGCGCGTGCCGGGAAAAGCGTTCAGTGTCAGCGGTATCAGTACGACGATGTTGGCGATCAGGATCGTCCAGAGCGCTTCGCTGACCGACAGGCCGAAGTATGCTGTCAGTACACCGCCGAGTGTATAGGTCGGTACACAGATCGCCATGCCGACCCACAGCGATGCGACGTTCCACTTCGTCCAGGTTCGCTGCGCCGCCTTGGTCGGTGCGATGTCTTCGTTGTATCGCGGGCTGTTGGCAATGTCGTCACCTACGTCCAGTTCGACGTGCTCGCCGACTGTACGCAGCTTACTGACCTTTGCATTCATTCGGTCAGGGCGCCGTAGGCGTCCGGACGGCGATCGCGGAAGAACTGCCAGGTGTCACGCACCGTGCGAATCATGTCGAGATCGATTTCGTGCACCAGCAGTTCGTCGTCGCCATAACTCGCCTGTGCTTCGATTTCGCCGCGCGGATTGACGATATAACTGGAGCCGTAAAACTCGCCCATGTTATGCGTCGTTGCCCAGGGCTCTTCGGTTCCCACGCGATTGATCGCGCCGATAAAGACACCGTTCGCCGCCGCTGATGCCGGTTGCTCCAGTTCCCACAGGTACTTGCTGAGCCCGGCCACGGTGGCTGACGGATTGACGATGTACTCGGCACCGTTCAGTGCCAGTGCCCGCCAGCCTTCCGGAAAATGCCGGTCATAGCAGATGTAGACGCCGAGTTTCAGGTAGGCGGTGTCGAAGACCGGGTAGCCGAGGTTGCCGGGCTTGAAGAAAAACTTCTCATAAAAGCCGGGATCGACCTGCGGGATGTGCGTTTTTCGATACTTGCCGAGATAGCTGCCATCGGCATCGATGACAGCGGCGGTGTTGTAATAGACACCGGTCATGTCTTCCTCGTAGATCGGCACGACAATGACCATGCTGTGCTTCTTCGCATACTCCTGCATCAGCCGGGTCGTGTGCCCGTCCGGAATGGCTTCCGCGGCGGCATACCACTTGCGATCCTGTCCCGGGCAGAAATACGGTTGTGTGAAGACCTCCTGGAAGCACAGGACCTTGACGCCCTGTTTCGCCGCCTCCTCGATGAAGGGAATATGCGCTTCGATCATGCGATCGCGTATTTCTTCCGGCGTCATCGAGCCGTCACCTTTCAGGCCCATCTGGATCAGGCCGCATTTCACTTTTGCCATTTTTTGCCCCGCGGAAAATGCACTCTTTAATATAGCATGACCTGATAGCAACACGATGCCCAGAGCGCATCGTGAATATCCGTTATGACAGTTCGTCATTTCCCGGTTGCTGCGAAGCAAATGGCACAGACGCGAAGCGATGCTAAGCTAACCGCCATGACCAGAAAAATTCTATTGCTGCTGCCGCTATTGCTTGGCGCGTGCGCAGGCTTGCACGAAGTGCCGTCGGAGCAACAAGACGGCTTCACAATCATCCACCTGAACGATACCTATCGCGTAGCCGACGTCGAGGACGGTAGTCGCGGCGGCTTCGGTCGCGTCGTCACGGTCCTTCGCGAGTTGCAGGCCGCAGGCCGTGAAGTGCATGTTACGCACGGCGGCGACCTGCTGTTTCCGTCCCTCGAGAGCCAGATCTGGTTTGGCGGCCAGATGGTGCGCGCGCTGAATTTTATCGACGACCTGGCACCTGTATATTTCATCGCAGGCAATCACGAGTTCGACAGCCGCGAGGACGATCTCGCCTATTTCATCAATGCCGTCCGGTCGTCACGGTTCGACTGGATTGGTGACAATTATCAGCTCGCGAGCGGTGACGAAGAAACCGATGCGGCCGTCAAGTCCGGGTTTGTCATCGAGGCGGCCGGCAGGAAGATCGGTTTTTTTGCCGTCACGTTGCTGCCGGGGCTTGGTGGCACCGACCGTGACTACGTGCAGTACGACGAGCGCGACTACCTGGACGTGGCGCGCGCCGTCATGGCGGACCTCGAGCGCCGGGACGTTGACATGATCGTCGGCCTGACGCACCTGTACCTGCAGGACGACGAGCGCCTCGCGACGCTGCGCGCCGAATTCCCGGCGCTGCATTTCATCCTCGGAGGCCATGACCACGAAGCGGTCAGCCGCATGCAAACGGCGTCGTCCGCGGCGGTATTCAAGGGCTCGTCGAATGCTCGCGAGATCTGGCGAATCGACGTGGATTTCACTGCCGACGGCGAAACGGTCGTCAATGCACAGGCCTTGCCGATGGATGCGAGCGTGCCGAAGGACAGCGCGTACGAGCAGTTGGTCGAGGAGTGGCGAACGGAACTGTTGCGCCTGTACCCGATCATTGATGCGCGAGTTGGCACAGCAGGCGTGCGCTTCAATGTCACCGAGGAAGAAGTACGCAACGGCGAAAATGCCTGGGGTAATTTCGTTGTAGACGTTGCGCGCGGGGCATTCGGTCAGCCCCCGTCGGATCTTGCTTTCGTCAACAGCGGCTCGATTCGCATCGATGATTTCATTGCCGACGACATCAGCTACGAGGACATCGTGCGCACTTTCGGGTTTCCTTCCCACCTGCGCCGCATCGAACTGACCGGCGCCGAGTTTGCCGCAATGATGGAAGCTGGCTACCGCGGCACCGGCGGCAGCAAGGGCTACTTCCCGCAGGTTTCGGGATTCAGGGTCTGCGTCGATCGCAGCCGGCCCGACTTTGACCGCATTGCCAGTTTGCAGGTGCCGGACGGTGACGGTTGGGCCGAAATCGATCCCGGGACGACCTACTCACTGATCCTGCCGGATTTCCTGTTCGGCGACCAGGATGGCTACACGATGCCGGCTGGCTCGCGCGCCACTGCGTCGCGCCGGGGCCCCGAGCTCAAGTACCTCGTCGTTGACGCGATCGTCAAGGCACAGTTTGTCGATACGGCGATCGGCGAGGCAGTCGACCCGGCCAATCCGCGCTACGTGGAACTGGGACCGGACCGCGCCCGCTGCTGGCAATAAAAAAGGCGGCCCTTGAGAAGGGCCGCCTTGATGGTTGACGCCAGACCCGCTTCTAGAACCGGTAGCGTACGCCGAGCTGGATCCGGTAAACCGAATCGTCGACGTCCAGGATCGTGAACGGATTGTACGTCGGAGCGCTGTTGCCACCGCCCGGATTGAAGTTGCTGTACACGTACCGGGTGCCGTCGAATTCCGCATCCAGTACCGGGACACCTTCCATCACGTCGCCGCCATCGACGAAGCGCGCAATGTTGTCGTTGTCGCCGAACAGCAGGTTCAGGGCATTCTCGATGTCGAGGAAGACCTCCAGCTCGTGGTTGCTGCCACCCCACGGTACCGGCAGGCCCTGCTGGATACGGATGTCGAGATCCGAGGTCCAGGGCTGCTCGAAGCCGTTCTTCGGCGCGATGCCACCGGCATACTTGTTCAGGCCGGACTTCTCCAGGAAGGCGAAGAAATCGTCCGTCGTGCCGGCTCCATCGAGGCTTGAGAAATCGACATTCGGGTCGGTCGGCCCGGTCGGAACGTAGAGCAGGTTGCGCTCTTCGTTGTCCGAGTCGCCGAATACCAGCGTTGGCGTGTTGTTGTCATACACGTAGCTGAACGGCCTTCCCGAACGGCGCTGGAAGAACAGGCCGATCGACGTCGCATGGTTCTCCATGAAGTAGTGGCTGAAGCTCATGCGCAACACGATGTTGTGTTCATTAGCCCAGGCCGCTGGCCCCAGCTTGACGTCGTTGATAACGGCGACCGCCACTTCCTCGAAGCTCGACGTTGCTGTGGAGCTGTTGACCGGGTTGCCGACTTCGGCGTCCAGGTAGGCATAACCGAGGCTCAGGTCCATCGAGGTCCGCTCGGAGAACTCGAACGACTTGGCGAACTGGAAGGACAGGGACTTCGTCGTGCCTTCCGGACCGTTGGTCATGACGATGTCCTGGTCGTCGCCGCCTGCATCGCAGGGCCCGCCGTCGACACCGGCGTTGGAGAAGCCCTGGCCGATGCCATTGAAGGTTGCGTTACAGCCCGGCAGCAACGGATCCACTGCCATGAACTGCGGCCGACCGTCCGGCAGGGTGACTTCGTTCGGCGTCAGCGTCACGTCGATCCAGTCTACTGCGTTCTTGTGCTTGGTTACGATGTAGTCGAACTGCACCTCCCAGTCGCCCAGGAACGAGATGTCCGAAGCGAAGATGTGGTTGATGCCGAAGCTCCAGCGTTCGTTTGACGGCAGGTCGAATTTCGGATCAACCGCTGCAACGGCACCGGTGTTCGCATTGGCGTCGGCCGCCGCAGCAGCCACCAGGCAGTTCGGCAGGCCGGTGAACTGGCCACTGCCGTCGGTGACCTGCAGGTCGGCAGCGGTACAGTCGCTGTCGCTCGCACCACCGATCGCGCCACCGAAGTTCTGGTAGGAGTTGGCGAAGTGAACCGTCGGGTCACCGCCGCCGAACACGCCGTAGCCGGCACGCAACTGTGTTTCGCCCCAGCTGCCGGCGTCCAGGTCCCAGGTAATGCCGATTCGCGGCTGGGTCAGGTCCAGCCCGTCGAAAGCCTGCGTATTCGTGAAGCCGTAACGCTGTTCGAATACCGGGTTTTCGATCGGGTTGTCACTCGACTTGTACTCGTCGAAACGAACACCTGCTACCAGGGTGACCGAGTCGGTCACTTGCCACTCGTCCTGGATGTAGTAGCTGTTGATGTCGCGCTGGAAAGAAGCAGCCGCATCGGACGGGTCGCCGGTGTAGGAGCCGCTGAATGTCAGGCCACTGGCCATGCCCGCGGCCAGCGCATTTACGTCGGCAAATGTGATCGTGCCGGTGGCATCGGGAATGAACAGGTTGAAGATATCGCGTGCTTCCTGCTCAAAGCCGACGGTCAGCGTGTGATCACCGATGACGTAGTCCGCTGCCAGCTTGAACTGCTCGATCTCGTACTGCAGGTCGTTGGCCGAGCGGAAAAAGCCCGGGCCGCTGGTCAGGATCAGGTCGCCGGCGCCGTCTTCGACTTCAATACGTGGAATCGGGTTGGCGTCCTGCGCTTCGCCACCTTTGACCGGTCCCTGGATGTCGGTAACGTCGACCTTGGAGTAGCGCAGTTCGGTCGAGAAGTTGTCTGTCCAGTTAGAGAACAGGCGCAGCGAGATCGAGTCCTGCTCGATGCCTTCCAGTTCGAAGTTGTCTTCGAACGTAAAGCCGCCGAAGCCGAGGTCGTCCGGGTCCATGTTGAGCTCTTCGAGCTCGGTGTACGTCATCTCGGCACGGTGGTTGTCGTTGATGTTCCAGTCGAGGCGTACGAAGGTGCGTTCGCTGGTTTGCGGCAAATTGCGAACGATGCTGCCGACGTCGCGATCGTACTGGTTATTCAGGATTGCGCCGATGGCGTTGGCCTCGTCAACGGTCAGCCAGTCTTCGTCGGCAAAGCCGCCGCCGATTGGTCCCTGGTTTTCGACACCGCCCTCATCGGTTTCTTCGTAGGCAACGGTGAAAAACAGCTTGTCCTTGATGATCGGGCCGCTGAAATCAAAGCCCCAGTTCGTGTCTTCGAACGGGTCGGTGATGACCTTGTTGCCGTTGATCTTGTCGCCCGTCAGGCTGTCGTCGTTGAACAGGTAGAAGGCGGAACCGTGAAACTCGTTCGAGCCCGGCTTCGTAACGACGTTGATGTTACAGCCGGTAAACTGGCTGTACTGGACGTCGATCGGAGCGAATTCAACAGACGCGGATGCAACCGTATCGAACGGGATCGGAAACGCGAAGCGCGCCGATGTACCGGTGCCTTCATTGAGGCCGAAGCCGTCGTTCGCCTGGGTGCCGTCGATCGTAAAGGAGTTCGAACGCGGTGCACCGCCGAGGCAGTTGATACCCGAGCCGGCACCGTTGTCGTTACGGCCGATGCTGACGCGCGGGTCGATCCGGATAACGTCACGAATCTGCCGGGCGATGCTCGGCATCGACTCGATGTCCTCTAGCGTGAAGGATGTGCCGGGGCCGATTGCGAGGTCAGCCGTTGCAACCTGCGAGGCCAGCACGACGATCTCTTCGATCGCGGCATCCGCCTCAGTCAATACGATATTGAATGATGCTGCGCCGGACAGGTTGGTATAGACATCGGTCACGAGCGCCGGTTCGTATTGCGTCGAGTCCACGCGAATCGTGAAGGGTCCGCCAACACCCAGGCCGCGCACGGTGAATGTACCGTCGGCATTGGTCGCCGTGGAACGGCGTGCGCCGGTACGCGTGTCGGTAACGGTGATGACTTCACCGGCCGCAGGCTGGCCGTCCGGCGTGGATACGGTACCGCGAACCACGGTCGTAATTTCTTGTGCGTTTGATACAACAGACACGGCCAGCAGGGCCACGGCCATAATGGCCGACAGACTCCTGCCGAATATGCGCGTCCGGGTCGATCGAAATAATCGATGCTTGCTTTTCATTTATTTTACCCCGAGTGTTTTAAAAGGTTGCGGTATCCTGAATCATCAATATGACAATATGATGTCGCGGACTTGAGCGGCAGGCCTGCCCTCAAAGGCAGGAATCTGCCGTTACCGGTTGCTGATTCGATCCAATCTAGCGCAGCAAATTTCAAGTAGCAATAAGGACTTGCGCGTGTTTTCCGCGCCGGAAACAATCCCGCCCGCGCAGCGCGCGAAGCAGGACTAAGACAAAAGTTACGAATTGATTACAAGTTCTTGTTTTTTCATAATTTCGATTGCCGGTCCGGGGTTTGGTAAATGCTCCGGAGTGGAAAGCGGGACTTCGCGCGTAGCGCTGGCGTGGAGCAGTCAATTGGTCCGCCAGCGCTGCGAAAGCTGAGCAGTTTGCGCAAACCCGCCGCGACTGTTGCGTTTTTACAACGCGAGTTCGACCCGCAGTACCGGCGCATGCTTTTGCTCAACCGTCACCATCGCTGCCTCGCTGTCGCGCGTGAAGGCGACCGACTCGGCATTGCGGTAGCTGCGAAGACTGAAGTGCATTGCGCGGCCCTGCAGTGCGTCCGGCCAGCTCTGCCCGGCTGACCGGGAAAAGAAATTCAGGCCCGCGTAGGTCAGCACGAGCGCGCTGCGGCCATCGGGCGCAAAGTCCATGCCGGTGGGTTGCCAGCCGTAGCCGCTGCCGGCCGGGTTCTGCAGCTCGGCCGGGGACGGCTGCGGCAGCTTGTCGAGATAGCCGACAAACTCCGCGGTTATCGTCGCGCCATCGCCGGGTTGCAACGGCAGGCGGTACAGTTCGGCAGGTAGCGTACGCTTGCTGAGTACGTAGACCTGGCGGGCCACCGGGTCGACGGCCAGCGCCTCGGCATCGCGGGCACCGTCGGGATAACGAAAATCGATTCGCCAGGCCAGTTCAGTCTCGTCAGCCTCCGTGGCAGGTTCCTCGACGACGTACAACGACAGGTACTCGTGCTCGGCGTCGTTGTCGCCGATATCGGCGACGATGAGATACGCCGTGCCCGCAAGTTCGAACGCTGCGATGTCCTCCCAGTCGCGGTTTCGAGCGCCGTCGATAAGCACTCGCCCGAGATCCGCGCCGGCCGGGCTCAGCGCGTGCAACACAGCCGGGCCGTCGTCGTTGATTGCCCAGAAAAGTTCATCGTGCAGACGGGATGCTGCGATGCCACTGGCCTCGTCCAGTCTGGAATTCTCCAGGCGGCCAACTTCGGTGAGCAACGAAGTTGCTTGCTGCTTGTCATTGTCCGCCGAGCACGCAGCGAGCAGCAGAACCCAGATCAATAGACGCACATCACGCTCCGAGGTATTGTTGCGCATACCAAGTGTGGCGCAGACCCACGTCAGAAGCGAGAGATATGGCAACCAAACACATGAATGCAGCGCCCGGCGACTTCGCCGAAACGGTGCTGATGCCTGGCGACCCGCTGCGGGCGAAATACATAGCCGACACCTACCTCGAGGGTGTGCGACGGGTAACGGACGTGCGCAACATGTGGGGCTTCACCGGCACTTACAAGCAATTGCCGGTGTCCGTTATGGCGCATGGCATGGGCATACCGTCGGTATCGATCTACGCCACGGAACTGGTTGCAGACTATGGCGTCAAGCGCATGATCCGGGTTGGAAGCTGCGGCACCAGTCATCCGGACGTCAAGCTGCGTGATGTCATCATTGCAATGGGTGCTTCGACCGATTCGAACTGCAACCGCATGCGCTTTGGCGGCTACGACTATGCCGCAATTGCGAGTTTCGACCTGGTACAAAAGGCGGTCCAGGCAGCCCGGGACGCCGGCGTGCGCCATCACGTCGGCAACATATTTTCGGCGGATCTTTTCTACACGCCGGACCCCGATATGTTCCAGACGATGGCGAAATACAATGTATATGGCGTCGAGATGGAGGCCGCTGGTATCTACTCGATTGCCGCCGAGCACGATGTCGAGGCGCTGGCGGTCTGTACAGTCAGCGATGACATACTGACGGGCGACGCCCTGACATCTGAAGAACGGCAAACGACATTCGACGAAATGATCCTCGTTGCCCTCGAAACGGTTGTCGCCTGATATGCAACTGGTGAGCAACAAACTGCCTGATCTGAGCAAGGTCCCTACCGTCGATGAGGTGGGGGTGGATGAGCGGGTCGCCAGGTTCCAGTCGCGCAGCATCAAGACAGAGTCGAAAGTCGCCGCGCTGAAGCTGATCCTGTCGATGATCGACCTGACGACACTCGAAGGGCAGGACACGCCCGGCAAGGTTCGGCAGCTGTGCCAGAAAGCGATTCACCTGCACGACGCAATGCCCGGATTGCCGCACGTGGCCGCCGTCTGCGTGTATCCGACGATGGTCGGCGTGGCGCGGAAAACGCTCGGCGATCGCGATATCAATGTGGCCTCGGTAGCAACGGCGTTCCCCAGCGGCCAGGCACCGTTGTCGGTCAAGCTCGACGATACGCGCATGGCGGTCGATGCCGGTGCCAGCGAGATCGACATGGTGATTTCGCGCGGCGAGTTTCTCGCCGGCAATTACGGGCTGGTATTCGATGAGATCGTCGCGGTCAAGGAGGCCTGCGGTGAGGCACACCTGAAGGTGATCCTCGAGACCGGCGAACTCGGTACGCTGGATCGTGTACGCCGGGCCAGCGAACTGGCGATGCATGCCGGTGCCGATTTCATCAAGACGTCGACCGGCAAGATACAGCCGGCGGCGACAATGCAGGTGACGCTGGTCATGCTGCAGGCTATCCGGGATTTCTACTACGACACCGGCCGCATGGTCGGCATGAAGCCCGCCGGCGGCATTTCGACGGCCAAGCTGGCGGTGCACTATCTCGTCATGTTGCGCGAGACGCTGGGCAATGCCTGGATGACACCGGATTGGTTTCGCTTCGGTGCAAGCTCGCTCGCGAATGACGTATTGATGCAACTGCAGAAACAGGCGACGGGTGTGTACCAGTCGGCTGACTATTTCTCCAAGGATTAAGTATGGCCACCCCAGAAAACAAGCTGGCATTCGATGACGGCTGGCAGTATTCGCCGGCGCCGGAAAGCACGGATCACGTCCGTATAAAGAAGAAGTACGACCTGTTCATCGGCGGTGACTTCGTCAAGCCGGAAAAAGGCAGGTACTTCGACACGATCAATCCCGCGACCGAGGAAGTGATCAGCCGTGTCGCGCTGGCAGCGGATGCTGATGTGGACAAGGCGGTCAAGGCGGCTCGCAAGGCCTACCCCGGCTGGTCGCGCATGAAGGCCGCCGAGCGCGGCAAATACATCTATCGCATTGCGCGCATCCTGCAGGAACGCTCGCGGGAGTTTGCTGCAATCGAATCGCTCGACGGTGGCAAGCCGATTCGTGAATCGCGGGATGTCGATGTGCCACTTGCCGCGGCGCATTTCTTCTACTACGCGGGCTGGGCCGACAAGCTCGAGTATGCCTTCCCGGGCCGCAACGTGAAGCCGCTTGGCGTTGCCGGCCAGATCATCCCGTGGAATTTCCCGCTGTTGATGGCGGCCTGGAAAATCGCACCGGCACTGGCCTGCGGAAATACCGTGGTCATCAAGCCCGCGGAGACGACGCCGCTGACCGCGATGAAGCTGGCCGAAGTCATTGCCGATGCCGGCCTGCCGCCCGGTGTCGTCAATATCATCACGGGGGCCGGTGAGACCGGCGCTGCCATCGTCAATCACCCGGGGGTCGACAAGATCGCCTTTACGGGGTCGACCAGTGTCGGACGCATCATCCAGAAAGCACTGGCCGGCACGCGCAAGCATTACACCCTCGAACTCGGTGGCAAGGCCGCAAACATCATTTTTGCCGACGCCGCGATCGACCAGGCCGTGGAAGGCATCGTCAACGGCATCTTCTTCAACCAGGGTCACGTATGCTGCGCCGGCTCGCGACTGTTTGTTCAGGAATCGGTAGCGGATCGCGTCATACAGAAGCTGAAAGACCGCATGGAAACGCTGATCGTCGGTGACCCGCTGGACAAGAACACGGACATCGGTGCAATCAATTCCCAGGAACAACTGGCGACCATCCGGTCCTACCTGAAAGTCGGGCAGGACGAGGGTGGCGAAATGTTCCAGAGTTCCTGCCGCATCCCAAAGAAAGGTTACTGGTGCCGGCCGACAATATTTACCGGTGTTTCGCAATCCAACCGGGTTGTGCAGGAGGAGATCTTCGGCCCGGTACTGGCGATCCAGACGTTCCGCACCTACAACGAGGCGATTTCGAAGGCAAACAACACGCCATACGGGCTGTCCGGCGGCATCTGGACTGACAAGGGATCCAAGATCTTCAAGATGACGCAAAGCGTGCGTGCAGGCGTCGTCTGGGCCAACACCTTCAACAAGTTTGACCCGACGTCGCCTTTCGGTGGTTACAAGGAAAGCGGTGTCGGCCGTGAGGGTGGCCTGCATGGCCTCGATGCGTACCTGAAGCTGGAGGCTTGAGAAATGGCAGCAGCGAAACAAAAAGGCAAACAGCGGCTCGCCGTCGCCAAGACCTACAAGATTTACATCGGCGGCAAGTTTCCGCGCACCGAGTCGGCACGCTACTACCCGCTCGAAGACCAGCAGGGCAATGTCATTGCCAATGTCTGCCGCAGCAGCCGCAAGGACTTCCGCAATGCCATGGTTGCTGCGCGCGCAGCGCAGGCGGGCTGGGCTGGTACAAGTGCCTACCTGCGCGGCCAGATCCTGTACCGCATCGCGGAAATGCTGGAGGGCCGTCGCGAGCAGTTTGTCAGCGAGTTGCGGCTGCAGGGCGTGCCGGCGCGTGCTGCCGAAAAGGAAGTCGACCTCGCGATCGACCGGCTGGTGTATTTCGCTGGCTGGGCTGACAAATACCAGCAGGTATTCAGCTCCGTCAACCCGGTCAGTTCGGCGCATTTCAATTTCTCGGTACTCGAGCCAACGGGTGTCGTTGCCATCCTGGCGCCGGAGTCGAGCGGGTTGCTCGGCCTGGTCTCGAACATCGCGCCGACAATCGTCGGCGGTAACAGCTGCGTCGTACTC
The DNA here is from genome assembly GCA_030429005.1 of Gammaproteobacteria bacterium. Lineage (GTDB taxonomy): Bacteria > Pseudomonadota > Gammaproteobacteria > Steroidobacterales > Woeseiaceae > UBA1847. Next base: position 79,323 of record JAUIDP010000003.1, read on the forward strand.
GCCGCTGAGTCTCTGCCGCTCAGCGCGATCAGTTTTGCAGAGGTCCTGCACTCGTCGGACGTGCCTGGTGGCGTGGTCAACCTGCTGACCGGCTTTCGCTCCGAATTGAGCGGTCAGTTTGCGTCACATATGGATGTCAATGCCGTCGTCTACTGCGATGGTGGCAAGAAGACGGCCCAGGCCGTGCAGGAAGCCGCGGCCGACAATATCAAGCGGGTCATTCGCCGTACCGGCCTCAACTGGGACGACGATTCGACGCAACACCCGTACCTCGTGCGTGACACGCAGGAGGTCAAGACGACCTGGCACCCGATCGGCGTCTAGCGCCGGACCTGCGACCGAACGGCGCGTTGCGGCATCTTTGGAGCTGACAATGCAGAATCCGCAGCACGCAATTTCCGGCCGACCTGCCTGGCAACGACGGAGCCGGCGGCGGCTGGCCGTGTGTATGCTGTTTGCCGCGTTGCTGCTGGCTGCCACATCGCTGTTGCTGCACTGGCCCGACGCGGCAATGCCGGTCCAGCCGGCGATCAGGCTGTCGATCCTGGAACAGGAAGCACAACCCGAATCGGAACAGGATGAAAAACAGCATTTCGAACCGGTGGCCGAACTGCCGGCACCGCCGCAACGTTCGGTCCGGTCGTTGTATTCAAGTACAGCAGTCCAGGAGCCTGCCGATGTCGAGAGCCGGGACTGGTATGCATCGATCGGCGATGCCGCCATTGCAGCGGTCGATGCCGCGAATCATGTACCGACCTTGCATCCCGGACAGCAGGAAATGCGCCGCCGCGCTGGCCTGCAGTTTGCGCCGTCACGTGCGCCGGTCAGCCGGCCGGTTTGGGAAAACGTCGAGATCGACCAGATGGGGAGAAAAGTGCTGGTCAGCGGCGACTGTTACCGCGTGCTCGAAGACTGGCGAGCCACTTACCAGGAAATCCAGCGGGAGTTCGGCCAGTACCTGGTGTATTGCAGCAACAGCGAACACTATCCGATCGATGTCGACTGGGTCGACGAGATCGGACAGAAGTACGCCGCTGTCCGTTTCCCCGACGGTTAGTTCCGGGCGAAGCCGTCCAGCACGCCGCGCTCGATGCGTGCACCGAGTTGCTGAATTACCGTGGTCGCACACCAGGTGCCGAGCCGGGCGCAGTCGGCGAGCGTGTAGTCGTTGACCCAGCCGAACAGGAAACCCGCGGAATAGGCATCGCCGGCGCCGGTCGAGTCAACCACCTTGTCGACTCGTGTTGCCGGCTGCGTGTGCAGCTGGTCACCGTGCTTGATAACTGAGCCTTTTTCCGAGCGCGTAATAGCAAACAGATTGTCATAAGCATCGAGTGCGGCGAGCGTCTCGTCAAAGGATTTCGTCTGCAGCAGGGCGACGATTTCGTCTTCGTCGGCCAGCACGATATCGACACCGTCGCGTACGAAGCCCTCGAATGCGTCCCGGTGACGTTGAACGCAGAACGAGTCTGACAGTGACAATGCGATCGCAGCGCCACGTTCGCTGGCGATGTCGATCGCCTTCTGCGCCAGCATAGGCCCTTCCGGGCAGTCCCAGACATAGCCTTCCAGCAGGACCGCTTTCGGCGTACCGATTGTCTCCGCCGTTATATCGGTGACGGACAGTTCGGTGCACGCGCCCAGGTAGGTGTTCATGGTCCGCTGGCCGTCGCCGGTAATGAGAATGTGGCTGCGCGCCGTCGGTGCGCCGTCGGTGCTCGGTGCCAGCCGCACATCGACACCCAGCGAGCGCATGTCGTGATTGAACACTTCGCCGAACTGGTCGTCCCGTACCCGGCCTATATAGGCGGCATCGCCACCGAGGTTGGCGAAACCGGCTACCGTATTCGCTACAGATCCTCCGGACATCTCAGTGGCAGGACCCATCATCGCGTAAATCTCGCGGGCGCGTTGCTCGTCGATCAGGTTCATCGAGCCGGGCACGATGCCGAGGTCGTCAATCAGCTGCTGATCGACGTGCGCGAGAATATCGACGATTGCATTGCTGATGCCGAGCAGTTGGGAGGTTGCTGTCATGCCAGTGGATCCAGTCCAAAAAAACGCCGCCTAGCCTAACACCGAAGCCCCGTGCGTTGAACAGCCAGCGACATTCGGGGAATTGATGTCCGCTTTCGCTGGTTGTATCGTGTGCGCTGCACGGGAGGGAATCGATGCGCAAGTCCGCCGGGATACTGATACCGCTTTCTATCATTCTGGCCTATTACGCGGCATTGGTGTCGAGCATCCTGTTCCTGCTCGACCGTTTTCCAGACCTGACCACCTATTTCCCGGTTGGTGGCATGGCCGAACTGGCGAAAATCGGCGGCTCGTTCGAGCCGGTCTATTCGGGCATCGAAGAACGCATCTTTTCAGAAGTCGGGCCCATTCGGCTGTTGCTCGCCAGCTTCGGCGCTATCGCCCTGGCCGTACCGATCTCGTGGGTCTACTTTATTACCAGTCGCGCACGCGTCATCGACCAGTCCTTCCTGACGACGATCATGATTCTGCCGGTCGTGGTCGCCGGCATCGCGATGATCGTGCTGAACAGCATTGCGCTCGCTTTCAGCCTTGCCGGTGTCGTGGCGGCGGTGCGGTTTCGCTTTACGTTGCGCCAGCCGTCCGATGCCATGTACATATTTGTGTCGATCGGCATCGGGCTGAGTTCCGGGATTGGCGCCCTGGGCATTGCAGCGGTCATTTCTTTCGCATTCGTCATTTGTACGCTCGTGATCTGGCGGCTCGAATACGGCAAGACGCTGTCGGGGCCGTTCCTGACCATGCTGACCCGGCGCGACCTGGGTGAGGACGAGTACGATTAGCAGCAATTGTGTGCTGGTCGTGCACGGTCGTGGTTTCAAGCCCGCGGCCGATGCGCTGCGTGATGTCAGCCTGGCGGCACTGCGCGCCGGTATCCAGCGCGACTACCCGGAACATCTGCACCTTTATGACAAGGCCTCCGTGGAACTCGTCTACTACGGCGACCTGAGCAACACCGTGCTCGGCGAATGTCGGCAGCAATTCGACGAGCAGGTTGATGTCGGCGACCGGCGAAATGCGTTGCAGCAGCTGCGCGCCATCAATGCGCGCAAAAAATTCGGCATACGCCAATACGATCGCCGACCCGGAAAAAGTGCGCTGCCGGAATTCCTGGCAAATTTCGTCGCGCCGTTGTGCGGCCTGCTGGGCCTGACCCGGTCGCTGGTGGCCCGCCTGTCGCCGGACTTTGCGGAATACCTGCAAACCGATTCCGAGTACGCAAGGCTGGTGCGTGATCGCGTGCGCGAACGGGTATGCGCGCGCCTCGAGAAAGACGATCGCATCATGCTGGTCTCACACGGTACCGGCTGCGTGGTGGTCTACGATGTCCTGTGGCAGCTTTCTCACGACGAGCGCTTTGTTGAACGCTTCGGTGCGCGCAAGATCGACACCTGGGTAACGCTGGGCGCTCCGCTCGGTGATCGCTACATTCGCAGTCACCTGCTCAGCGCTCGCGGTGAGGGTATTTCCTACCCGGCTAACGTCGTCAACTGGCATAACCTGTCGGCCGAGGATGACTGGACCTGTCACGACAACACGCTTGCTGACGACTTCAGTGACATGCTGCGGCAACGGGCGGTGAGTTCAGTGCAGGACTACCGTGTCTACAACCTGGCCGTACGCTTCGGCAAATCCAACCCGCACAGCTCGATCGGCTATTACATCCATCCACGGCTCAGCAAGATCATCGTCGACTGGCTGCACACCCCGGCCATCGAAACCGACCCGGTATGGACGATCTAGTCGATACAGGCTTTTTCAAATGACCGGATCAGCTTTTCCTCATCGTCGAGTTCGCTGTAGAAACTCTCGACATAGGATTCCATGCGCTTGCGCTGCCGGCTCTGCAAGCCCGGTTGGCTGGCAATAACGGCCTCGATCGCTGTGCGCTGGTCACGAAACTTCTGCAAGGTTGCCGGTAACAGGTCGTTGTTGACGCAGCGGCCGCGATAGACGCGCTGGCGTATGCTCGACTGCCGGTATTTCGGGTTCAGCCTCACATGCGCAGGTTCGACGAAACCCGTCATATCGAAATCATAAGGAATCGACCAGTAGGTTTCGCCATCGCGACTGAATAGCGTGGAGTTATGGCAGCACGGCTCGCCCGGCTTACCCTGTATGGGTGAGAAATCGACATTGCCGATCAGGTAGGCGTAGACCGAAATCAGGTTCAGGTATTCACGGTCGAGTGCGAGAACGCTGGTTTCCGGGATGTCCTGTACCTGCATGCCGGTGCGCCTGGCCAGGCGCTGCTTGCTTTCAATAAAGAATGCGACGGTCGACTCTTCCTTGTCGTCATCGGTGAACGCATACGAGATCTGCAGAAAACGGACGCGAAAGCTGAGGTCCGTCAGCAAGTTCAATACGCGATAAGCGAGGTATTCCCGGAGCACGGTTTGCTGGTAGGGCTTCCGGCCTTCGATGCAGTGGGTGACCAGTTTCAGCTTGTCCTGGCCGGCAAGTACCGTATCGTCGAGGTCGCCTTTTTTGAAGTTCAGCCGCAGTGGTGCGAATGGGCAGACATTCGGGTCACGCCGGTTATTGCCGCGCGTCATGATCCTGACAGCAAACGACTGTTCGGCACCATCGGCGTCAATCAATGTAAATGTTCCCGGTACTTCCTCATCGTCGTCGTGGGGCCGTTCGGCCATGATCTGCGCGAACGGCGCCGCGATGCGAACTGTCAGGGCGTCGTGCACTGCAAACAGGGGATCGGGATCCGCGGCAGCGATGGCCTGCAGTGAAAACGAGGTCGCGAGCAAGAAAAATATTGTCGAATCAAGGGACTGGAAGCCCATCGACTGGCACCGCCCTGGAGTTCCTGTAGTTGCGCAAGCAGTCTATCATAGAGCCGTGTTTGCGCTGAGGTAACGACAGGCGTGTCCATGCGACGGAAAAAAAACCTGCTGTTTGCCAGTCTGCTGTTCTTCGGTTTCGGCCAGGTGTCACAAGCGACTGCAGACGACCGGTGGCGTTTCGACAACGCCGAGCGCATCGTCGCGTTCAGCGACGTGCATGGTGACTACGACGCCATGCATGCGACTTTGGCAGGCGCCGGCCTGATCGATGCTGCATCGAACTGGACCGGCAGCGAGTCTCACCTCGTGATTGTCGGCGATATCCTGGACCGCGGTCCGGGATCGCGCGCTGCGATGGATCTTTTGATGCGGCTCGAGGACGAAGCTGCGGCTGCCGGCGGGATGGTGCATGTGCTGATCGGCAACCACGAGGTCATGAATATCGTCGGCGACACGCGCTATGTGCATCCGGGCGAGTATGCAGCGTTCGCGGCGGATGAGTCTGCCGCCGATCGGGACTTGTGGTTTCGCAGCTGGCTCAACATGCGTCAACACACGGACCTCAGCGACGCGGAGGCACGCGACCTGTTCGACCGGGCATTTCCCGCTGGCTATTTTGCCCATCGTGAGGCGTTTGCAGCCGACGGTAAGTACGGTGCGTGGTTGCTGCAGAAACCCATGCTCGTCGTGATTGACGGAAACGCGTTCGTGCACGGCGGCCTGGCGCCGGTGGTTGCAGAGTCCGGGCTACAGGGCGTCAATGGCGACCTGATGGATGACGTCCGAACCTATGCCCGACAACTGCAGTTGCTGACTGACGAACGTGTGCTATTGCCAACCGACCCGAACTCGCAACATGTCGAAATTGTCGCCCGGGTCGGTGCCAGCGATATCGGCCCTGCTGCTGTGCGGCAAGCCGTTGCCGACATTCGCCGCCTGGACAGTGAGCTGTTCTCGTACCAGAGCCCGCACTGGTACCGCGGCCATACCTACTGCAGCGAGCTGATCGAAGGCGATCGCATAGCGGCGGCGCTGGAGAAAATCGGCGCTGTTCGCGTAATCGTCGGGCACACACCGACACCGACGCGTGAGATCGTGCAGCGCCTCGACGGCCGGGTTATCGAGATCGATACCGGCATGAACAGCAGTTATTACAAGGGCAGCGGGCACGCCCTCGTGATAGAGAACGACACGATTACGGTTCTCAACGAGGACGGTTCTGCCGGGCTGCCACCGGCTGAAGCCGCAAGATCGGTTGGCGCCCGGCCGGTTGCGGGCCTCGCCGCGGCGGACATCGAGTACCTCCTCGAAAATGGCGAAATTGCCGGCGGGCAGGTCGGCAAAGGACTGACGGTAACACTGGACGGCAGTACGGTGGCTGCCCGCTTTATACGGCCGGTGCGAGGTGGCGTACACCCGGAAGTGGCGGCGTACCGCGTCGATCGCCTGCTCGGGCTGGACATGGTCCCGGTGACTGTTCTGCGCGAGCATGACGGCAAGCGAGGGGCACTGCAGTTTGTGCCCGTCAGGAGCATGGACGAGAACCAGCGCCAGGCGCAACAGACGGGCGGCGGCGCCTGGTGCCCGTTGCCGCTACAGTGGGACAGCATGGTGCTTCTCGACGCGTTGGTGGGTAACGATGCCCGCAGTGTCGAATCGATCTTCTACAACCTGGACAACTGGCAGCTCATGCTGGTCGGTTTTGACCGCGCATTCTCTACGTCCACGGCATTGCCGACTCGCATCGAGAACGGCGAACTGGCAGTCGGCGGGTCCTGGCAAAGTGCGTTGCGGGGTCTGGGCGACGAGCAACTGAGCGCCGCGCTGGGTGACGTGCTCGGCAAACGGCGCATCCGGGCACTGGCAGAGCGGCGTGACCGGTTGCTGAACCGGTAGCCGCTCTCTACGCAAACCTAGTCAATCACGGCCATACACTCGATCTCGACGCGGGCGCCGGCACCGAGGCCGATGTCGCCGATCGCGTTGCGTGCCGGCTTGTTCGGGAAGAACGTGATATAGACCTCGTTCATCGCGGCCCACTCGGCGATGTCGGCCAGGAAAACGTTACATTTGACGACCCTGTCCATGGATGAGCCGAACATTTCGAGCGTTGCCGAGATGTTCTCCAGTGTCTGGCGCGTCTCTGCCTGGATGCCGCCTTCGGCCAGCTTGCCGGTGCCGGGCACAAAGCCGAGCGCACCGGAGAGATACAGCATGTTGTCGACCCGTACCGCCGTCGAGAAAGGCCGATTGCTCGTGTCGGTACCGGGTGGGTTCAGCCACTCGACGTCGGTTTTGCCAGCCGCTGCTGGCGGTGCAGTCTTGTCACCGCCGCCGACGTTCACTGCGCAACCGCCAATCAAAAGTACGGTCAGTAAGGTAACTGCTGCATTTTTCATACTTCGCTCCGAGGTCAGATTTCGCCGGCCGCCGCGGCCGCTTTGATGTGGTCGGCTGCCCGGAAGGCCAGCGCCATGATGGTCATTGTCGGCTGGCCTCGGCCCGATGTCACGAAGCTGCTGCCGTCGCAGATATAGAGGTTCGGAATGTCATGGCTTCGGTGCGTCCGGTCGACGACCGAGGTTGCAGGGTCGTCGCCCATTCGGCAAGTGCCGAGCAGGTGTTCGCCGCCGGTGGACAGGTGGTCCGGGAAGCGCCAGGCTTTTTCGGCGCCGGCCGCTTCGAGCAAATCCATGCCGGTGTCGGCCAGGAACGAGGCCATGGCGACGTCGTCAGGATGGTCGCGGTAGGTTTCGCGCATTGCCGGCCGCCCCCAGGCGTCCTTGCTCTCGGGGTCCAGCGTGATGTTGTTGCTGTCCAGTGCCAGCGACGTCGTACTGGCGACGATCGACATCTGGCGAGTGAAGTTATGGGCGATTTCCGCTTTCCAGTCGGCCCCCCAGCCCGGTATGTCGAACGGCATACCCATCATCGCATGCCAGATCGGCGTCGCCGACCAGAGCGGCCTCGCATCCAGGCCGCCGCCGCCGTAAAAGCCGCGCCTTTCATCGTTCTCGTAGAAGTCATGGATGATGCGGGTCACCTGCACGCCCTTGTAGTCGTTCAGCGGGTGCTCAAACACCCCGTTGGCGACCCCGTGGGCATTGTGCATCAGGTTGCGACCGACGAAGCCGCTCGAGTTGGCCAGGCCGTCGGGGTGGCGTTCATTCGCAGACATTAACAACAGGCGTGGCGTCTCGGCACCGTTGGCAGACAGGACTACGGCTTTTGCTTTTTGTCCCTGCTCCTTGCCGTCCTTGTCCAGGTAGATGACCTCGCTGGCACGGCCGGCAGCGTCCGTGTCGATGCGCACGACAACGGATTCCGGCCGGATTTCGCAATGGCCGCTGGCCTCGGCCAACGGAATCATCGCGGCAAGCGTCGATGACTTGGCGCCGACCTCGCAGCCGAAATGCATGCAGTAGCCGCAGCTCATACAGCCAGGCCGGCCGTTGTAAGGCCGTGACAGGATTGCGAGCGGTTCGACCTGGGCATGCAGGCCCAGTGCCGCTGCGCCCTTCTCGAGCAATACTCCCGACGACTTGATTGGCATTGGCGGCATCGGGAATGGTTTCGAGCGCGGCGCATCGAACGGGCCCGGCGCACCGGAGACGCCTATCTCCCAGTCGACCCGGGTGTAATAGGGTTCCAGCTCTTCGTAGGTAATCGGCCAGTCAGCGAAGTTGGTGCCGGAGATCGGTCCGAGCAGGCTGCGTTCCCTGAAATCGCTCTCGCGGAAGCGCCAGAAATTGGCGGTGAAGTGCACGCTGCTGCCGCCGACCCCCTGCGCGTAGCGCAGTGGCTGCACCCGTGGTTTCACGGCGACCTCGTTCTCGTCGTGGCGAAAAGTCTGGCCATGTATGTCGTTGGTACCGCCGTGTAATTCCATCTGGTAGCGGACCGCATACTCGTCGTGTGTGAAGGTTTCGGCCTTGCGATACGGGCCTTGCTCGAGAACGACGACGTCAAAGCCTGCCGTCGACAGCTCCCTGGCGAGAATGCCGCCAGCCGAGCCGGAACCGATAATGACGAAATCCACGGCGTCACGTTGCCGAAAGGTCACGCTATTCGTCATCGGCGTGCTCCCTAACGTACTCGGCGTCGTAGTAGCCGAACGGGTAGCTCCACGCGCCCTGGTGGCCTGCGAATCCGACCAGGTCCCAGCCGACGTGATCCCTGTTCCCGCCGTAGCGACTCATTGCAAAAAAGCCGAATATCGTCAGTACCCGCAGCTGTTCAAAAAACTCGCTGTCTTGCTGGCTGCGCAGGAATGCATCCTGTTCGTCAGCCGCCAGCGCCGCAAATTCGGCGCGGTAGCCGGCTGCCTGCAACGCGCCATTAAACCCGGCCAGTCCGAGCCGTGCCGCAGCCAGTTGCTCGGCATCCTGGCCCAGGACGTTGTCGAAAAAATAGATTACGCCGGCTTCGGTTGCGCCGGGCGTGTCGGTCGTCGGGATGATTCTAGCTGCGATGGCTGCAAAGCTGCTGGCCTCGGCGGCCCCCAGTACGCTGAATGCCGATGCCTCGTCGCGCGCGCTGCAGGCCGCCTGGGCAATGGCCGTGAGCGAAATGCCGCCCAGTTTGAGGTAACTCGTGCCGGAGGCAAAAGCCGCCATCTGCAGGAAACTTCGTCGCGATACGTCGTTATTGTTCTGCATTGGAATTGCCGGTATCCCGCGCTGTACTAAAGCTAGCACAGGTAGCGGGGCAAATGTGGCGTGTGGACGTATAATGCCTTGAGACTGATTCCAGGGGACACGATGGGCAAGCTGACGACACATATCCTCGACACGGCCAACGGCAAGCCAGCGGCTGGCGTTGCATTGCGTCTGTATCGCAGTGCAGCGCAACGCGACCTGCTCGTCACGACCGCGACCAATGCCGACGGCCGCACGGATTCGGCGCTGCTCGAAGGTGCTGCGATGACGACCGGTACGTACGAGCTCGAGTTCGATATCGGTGCCTACTTCTCCGGACAGGGCAACCCGCTCAGCGACCCGCCCTTCCTCGATACCGTGGTGTTGCGGTTCGCGGTGAAGGCGGACGAGCACTACCACGTGCCGCTGCTGGCATCGCCCTGGAGCTACTCGACCTACCGGGGCAGCTAACGCGAATGGGCAGCACAGTCAGGTTCATACTCGATGGCGAAATCGTGGAGCTCGAAGACGTTCCGCCGACTCGCACGGTGTTGCAGTACTTGCGCGAGGATCTTCGTCGCAAGGGCAGCAAGGAGGGTTGTGCCGAGGGTGACTGCGGCGCCTGCACCGTGGTGATCGCGGAGAAATCGAGCGGCGACGAAGGTGTCCGGCTGAAGGCGGTCAACTCCTGCATTCAGTTCCTGCCGACATTGCATGGCAAGGAGCTGATCACCGTCGAGAGCCTGCGGCCGCAGGGAGCGCCGCTGCACCCGGTGCAACAGGCAATGGTCGATGAGCATGGTTCCCAGTGCGGGTTCTGTACACCCGGTTTTGTCATGTCGCTGTTCGCGCTTTACTCAACGCAGGACAGGCCGGGTCGCGTGGAAATTGACGATGCGCTGGCGGGCAACCTGTGCCGGTGTACCGGCTACCGGCCGATCGTCGCGGCTGCCGAAGCAATGTATGACCTGCCTGCGCCGGCCGCAGAGATCGTGCACGCCGACCTTTTGAACCAGCTCGATGCCAATGAGATGCTGAGTATCGAAACGGAGCACGGCAACTTTTTTGCGCCGGTCAGCGACGACGAACTGGCGGCACTCCTGGCAGACCACCCGGATGCCACGTTGCTGGCGGGCGGTACCGATGTCGGTCTGTGGGTGACCAAGCAGCATCGCGTCCTGGATACCGTCATTTACACGGGCCGCGTCGCCGAACTCGGCGGGATCGAGGAAACAGCAACGCATATTGAAATCGGCGCAGCGGTCTCGCTAAGCGATGCGATGGCCGTGATCGTGCGGCACTTTCCGTCGCTCGACGAACTGTTCCGGCGTTTCGCCTCACCACCCATTCGCAACGCCGGCACGCTGGGCGGCAATATTGCGAATGGCTCGCCGATCGGTGACTCGATGGCAGCGTTGATGGTCGCGGGCAGTACGCTGGTATTTCGATCGGTGCTCGGTGACCGGGAAACCACCTTCGAGGATTTTTACATCGACTACCAGGTCAAGGACCTGCGCTCCGGCGAGTTCCTGGCGGCCGTGCGTATTCCGAAACCTGCCAGGGACAGTGTTCTTCGCAGCTACAAGTTGTCGAAGCGTTTCGACCAGGACATCTCGGCCGTGTGCACGGCTTACCGCCTGCAACTGGAAGATGGCAAGGTTGCCGACTTTGCCATGGCCTGTGGCGGTCTCGCAGCCATCGTCAAGCGAGCGAGCCATTGCGAGCAGGCCTTGCTCGGCAGTGACTGGAATGCAGCCGCGATCGATCGGGCTGCGGCCGCGCTGGCGGACGACTTCCAGCCGATCAGTGACATGCGCGCATCGGCAGGCTACCGCCTGCAGGCGGCGCAAAACCTGTTGCGGCGGTTCTACCTCGAGACCACCGGTGAATACGCACAGACGGTGTACAACTATGGCCGCTAAAGCCGTTGGCCAGTCGCTGCGCCACGACAGCGCACACCTGCATGTCAGTGGCACGGCGACGTATACCGATGACCTGCCGGAGCCGCGCGACTTGCTGCATGTTGCGGTCGGCATGAGCAGCAAGGCGCATGCGCGCATCCGGGACCTCGACCTGGCAGCAGTCGCGGCGGCAAGCGGTGTCGTCAACACCTGTGTTGCGGCTGACATTCCCGGTATCAACAACTGCGGCCCGATGATTGCCGACGAGCCGATCATTGCCGACGAGATTGCCGAGTACGCCGGCCAGCCGCTGTTTGCAGTCGCTGCCGTTACCGTGGACCAGGCGCGCAAAGCAGCACGCCTGGCC
>JAUIDP010000004.1 GCA_030429005.1 Gammaproteobacteria bacterium
ACGGGTGAAAAATCTCACCGATGTTGCCGTGCTGAATGTTTCCTATGACCTGCCTTTCGCTTACCGCCGGTTCCTGGAGAAACACGAGCTCGAGCACATCATCGGCCTGTCTGCGATCCGCCACGAAGGTTTCGGGGAGAACTACGGCGTTCTCATCGTCGACGGCCCGTTTGCCGGCATGTTCGCACGGGCGGTGGTCGTGCTGGACGAAAACAACACGGTCGTGCACCAGCAGCAGCTCGAGGATCTGAATAACGAACCGGACTACGACGCCGCTTTTCGCGCGCTGGGTATCAAGAGCAACGAGGACTAGCAGGAAGCACTATGGAAACTCTGATTTTTGACAAATCCCGTGAAGGACGCCGCGCGTTTGCACAGTCCCCGACGGCGTCCGGCGACGTTGCGATCCCGAAGGCGCTGCAGCGCGAGGACGTACCGCGACTGCCCGAAGCCTCCGAGTTGCAGGTCGTCCGTCACTACACGCGCTTGTCGCAATTGAATTTCTCGATTGACACGCAGTTCTACCCGCTTGGCTCCTGCACGATGAAATACAACCCGCGCGCCTGCAACGCGATGGCGTTGCTGCCCGGGTTTGCCGGCCGCCATCCGCTGGGTCCGGCGAGCCACGGCCAGGGATTTCTGCAGTGCATGTACGAGCTGCAGGAGATGCTGCGCGAGATTACTGGCATGCAGGGCGTGTCGCTGACGCCGATGGCAGGTGCACAGGGCGAGCTCGCCGGTGTGGCGATGATACAGGCCTACCATGCGTCGCGCGGTGACCATGAGCGCAACGAGATCATCGTGCCGGATGCCGCACACGGCACGAATCCGGCAACGGCAACGATGTGTGGTTGTGTCGTGAAAGAATTGCCGACTGGTGCGGACGGCGACATCGACCTCGACGAATTGCGCGCGGCCGTTGGGCCGAAAACAGCGGGCATCATGCTGACCAACCCGTCGACGCTCGGTGTGTTCGATCGCGGTATCGTCGAGGTCGAGAAGATCGTGCACGAGGCCGGCGGCCTGCTGTATTACGACGGAGCCAACCTGAATGCCATCTGCGGCAAGGTCCGGCCGGGTGACATGGGCTTCGACGTCATTCACATGAACCTGCACAAGACATTTTCGACGCCACACGGCGGTGGCGGGCCGGGATCCGGCGCCATCGGCGTGGGCGAGCGCCTGTTGCCGTTTATGCCGATTCCGGTCGTGGGCAGGAAGGAGCGGGACGGCGAGGCGGTGTTCGACTGGCTGGACGAGGACGACCTGCCGCAGAGCATCGGCCGGCTGTCGGGATTCATGGGCAACGCCGGCGTGCTGTTGCGCGCCTACGTTTACATGCGCATGGTCGGGCGTGACGGCATGCGGCGCCTGGCCGAGTACGCGACGCTGAATGCCAACTACCTGATGGCCAGGCTCAGCGAGGCCGGTTTCGAGCTGGCGTTTCCAGAGCGCAGGGCGAGCCACGAATTTATCGTGACACTGAAAAAAGAAGCGAAGGCCTACGACATGACCGCGATGGACCTCGCCAAGGCGCTGCTCGATCACAATTATCATGCACCGACGACCTATTTCCCGTTGTTGGTGCCGGAGTGCCTGCTGATCGAGCCGACGGAAACCGAGAGCAAGGAGACGCTGGACAACTTCGTGGCTGCGATGATCACGATTGCCGAGGAAGCGAAAGCCGGCAAGTCGTTCAAGGATGCGCCGCACACGATGCCGGTGCGCCGCCTCGACGATGTCAAGGCCGCACGCCAGCTGGATCTCCGTTTTCAACCGGAATAGTGACCTGATCTACTGCGACGTGGCTGTTAATCTGTTGAAATAGGGAACCGATTGCTTCGGTCCAAGTCCTTTATTCCTTCGGACGTGACAACAGGTTGACTATGAAAAATGGATTGATTCTCGCCGTTTGTGCGGGCCTCGCGCTGGTCAACAGTGCTGTTGCCGCGGAAGACAATGACTGGACCAACACGCTAGAGCGAATTTCGTCCGGCGTCATCTCCATTCGTGTCGACAGCACGCGCGCGTTCGATACCGAGTGGAACTCATCGAGCCAGGCGACCGGCTTCGTTGTCGACGCAGAGCGAGGCCTGGTGCTGACCAATCGCCACGTCGTGACACCGGGACCGGTCGTTGCCGAGGCAGTATTTCGCAATAACGAAGAGGTGCGCCTGACGCCGGTTTACCGCGACCCGGTGCACGATTTCGGTTTTTTCCGCTACGACCCGGAAGACCTGAAGTACATTGAGCCGGCCGAGTTACCGCTGAAACCTGACGGCGCGGGCATCGGCCGGGAGATCCGCGTGATCGGCAACGATGCCGGTGAGCAACTCTCGATTCTTGCAGGCACGATTGCACGACTGGACCGCAAGGCGCCGGATTACGGCCGCGGCAACTACAACGACTTCAATACCTTCTATTTCCAGGCAGCATCCGGCACGTCCGGCGGTTCCTCCGGCTCGCCGGTCGTAAACATCGATGGCGAGGTGGTGGCGCTGAATGCCGGCGCCAACAATTCGGCAGCCAGCAGCTTCTTCTTGCCGCTCGACCGGATCGACCGGGCATTGCACCTGATCCAGGCGGGCGAGCCGGTCACCCGCGGCACGCTGCAAACGATATTCGAGCGCAAGGCGTTCGACGAGTTGCGGCGGCTTGGCCTGCAGGATGCGACCGAGCGAACGGTGCGTTCCGAGTTTCCTGAACAGACCGGCATGCTGGCGATCGAGCAGGTGATTCCGGATACGCCGGCCGACGGCAAGCTGGAGCCGGGCGATATTCTCGTGCGGGTCAACGGCGAGCTGGTCACCGAGTTCGTGCCACTGGCGGCGATGCTCGATGACAATGTTGGCAACGAGGTTGAGCTCGAGCTGGAGCGGGGTGGTCGCCAGGTGACCGAAACGATCGAGGTGACGGACCTGCATGCCATAACCCCGAGCGAATATCTGCAGTTCGGCGATGCGATCGTGAACAACCTCTCTTACCAGCAGGCGCGTCACTACAATCGCAACGTCGAAGGGGTTTACGTCGCCAATCCGGGCTACCTGCTGTCAAAGTCAGCCATCCCGCGTGGCGCGGTCATAACCGAGTATGACAGCGAACCGATCACCAATATCGATGACCTTGCAAAAGCACTGGACGGTACGGCCGACGGGTCACGCGCGCAAATTCGCTTTGTCACGATGGACAGCCCGCGCAACTCCACGGTCCGCTCATTCGAAATGGACCGGGTCTGGTTTCCGGTCAGGCATTGTGTACGAAACGACGATACGGGCGTCTGGCCGTGTCGCGAACTCGGCCCGGGCCCGGCGCCCGAGCCGCCGGAAAGCGGCAGCACACGGCTGACCAAGTATGACGATCCACGCGTGGCGGCCATAGCCGCGTCGCTGGTTGTTGTGACCTTTGACCTCCCGTATACCGTGTCCGGCGTCGCGGATCGTCACTACTATGGCACCGGGGTGATCGTCGACAAGGACCGCGGCCTGGTGCTGGTCGACCGGAATACGGTCCCGGTAGCGATCGGTGACGTTACCGTGACATTTGCCGGCTCGCTGGAAGTGGATGCCAGGGTAGAACAGCTACACCCGGTGCATAACCTCGCCATTGTCTCTTACGACCCGAAGAGTATTGGGGATACGCCGGTGCGAACAGCCAGGTTCAACACGGAACCGTTGCAGGCTGGTGACGATGTACTCGTGGTCGGCATCAAGGGTGACCACCAACTGGTACACCAGCAAAGCATCGTGTCCGCGGTTGAGCCGCTGGTGTTGCCGTTGTCGCGGACGCTGCGTTTTCGCGATGCCAATATCGAGGGCATCAGCCTCGTTAACCCGATGGAGGTGGACGGCGTCCTGGTCGACAAGCGCGGCCGCGTGTCGGCACTGTGGTCGAGCTTTGCCATCCAGACGGGCAGCGAGTCGGCGCAGTTCAATCGTGGCGTCGGCGCCGACCTGGTGGCGGAGTTTGTCGATATCGTGCGCAATGACCGGACCTACTATTCACTCGAAGCGGAGTTCGTCTATGCGCCGCTGTTTGCAGCGCGCAACCGTGGCGTGGACGAGGAATGGATCGAGAAACTGGAGAACAACAATCCCGTGTTCCGGCGGGCGCTCAGTATCAACCGCATTGTTGCAGGAACGCCGGCGGCAGAGCATCTGAAAAACGGCGACTTCGTGCTCGCGATTGACGACAAGGTGGTGACGTCGTTCCGCGAGGTTGAAAAGGCGGTGCAAAAAGAGTCAGTCAAAGTGACCGTCTGGCGCAATAGCGAAGCCCTGGATATCGAGGTCGCGACAGCGCCGCTGGACACCCGCGGCATCGACCGGGCGGTGTCCTGGGCCGGTGCATTGCTGCAGGACCCGCACCGCGCCATGGCGGCGCAGCGCGGCATCGAGCCGGATGGTGTCTACGTGGCGTTCTTCAGCTACGGATCGCCGGCGACGCGGTATGGACTGTGGGCAGGCAGGCGCCTCGTCGAAGTGGACGAAACACCCACGCCGAACCTGCAGGCATTCGTTGACGCCATTGCCGGCAAGAAAGACCAGGCGTCGGTACGCCTGAAGACAGTCACATGGAACGGCGCCGTCGAAGTGATTACGCTGAAGCTCGACAACCAGTACTGGCCGGCGTACGAGATTCGGCGCACAGAGAATGGCTGGCAACGCTCGTCGATCGGCAGTTGACCGCCGGGCGATCCGGTCTCTGCTGCCGCTGCTGCTGGTCATAGCAGCAACTGCAGCGGCGCAAGATCTGTACAAGTACAAAGGCAAGGACGGCAACTGGATTTACTCGGACAGGCGTCCTGTTGATGTCGAGGGAATCGAGAGCCGCGTGCTGCCCGTTAGAGAGTCAGACAGTATCGTCGATGTCGATCATAGCTTCGACGACAACCTGGTGACGCTCACCGCGCGCAACGATTTCTACGCGCCTGTCGAATTGCGCATTGAGTTTACCGAAACGCGCGACCTGGTGATGCCGGGTTCGGAGCATCCTTTGGCCTGGGTGCTGCCCGCACGAACTGAAATGCCGATTCTGCAATTGCCGATATCTGACAAAGCAATCCAGCCGGCGCTGAAGTACCAGTTTCGCTACATGCCGGGTGATCCGCGTGCAAGACATGAGCCTGGCGAGCCGTATCGAGCGCCGTTCGCGATTTCCACGGATCACCGTATCACGCAGGCCTATCCGGACGGCGTGACGCACCGGACGATTGACAGCTACTACGCGGTCGATTTTGCCATGCCGATCGGCACGGACATCGTCGCGGCGCGCGCCGGAATGGTATTTGCCGTTGCAAGCACCAACTTCCGGTCCGGTCTCGATATTGAGACGGACGGGCCGGCGGCGAACGTTGTACGCATCCTGCACGACGATGGCACGTATGCGATCTACGCACATCTCAATACAAATTCGATACGAGTCAAGCCAGGCGACTATGTCGAACGCGGCCAGTACATCGCCGATTCAGGCAATACCGGGTTTTCTTCCGGGCCACATTTGCATTTTGCCGTGGTGCGCAATATCGGCCTGCAGGTCGCCTCTGTGCCAGTGACTTTTCTCGGTCCCAACTCCGGCAGCGTGGAACCGGCTTCCGGAAACGTGATGACGGCGTACTAGGTTCGGGTACAGGTGATTCCGAAACTGCCCACCAAGAATCGCCTGTTTGGCGACTTTTTTCTCACGCAAGCAAAAACTCGTCGATCTGATTGATTGCCGAAGAGGCACCCTCGATAACACCCATCGCCAGCACTTTTTCCAGGCCCTGCCTGCTTTCGTAGGTGCTGCTGAAGATCGCGCGCGTCCCACTGTCAATCGCCTCGAAGCGAAATTCGTTCTTTGAGACCGGCATATCCGGGTTGGGGTTGAAGTCTTCGTCGGCGAAACCGTCGTCGAAGCAGAAGCGGGTCGGTTCTTCGACCAGCGTGACAATCCAGTAACCCGCATACTTCTCTCCTTCAGGCCCGGTCATGAAGTATGTCGTGCGCGCGCCAACGGTTAGCTCATGACTGACGAATGTTGCCGGGTGAGAGGGCGGCCCCCAAACTTTCTCAAGCTGGCGAGGGTCAGCGTACAGGTCCCAGATACGCTGCACCGGTGCGGCGAATTCGGCCACAATAGTCAGGTTCAGGGACTCAAAGTCGTGTGTAACGTCTGTAACGGGCATGGTTAGTCCTTCGATTTCTCGGTATGAGTGGCGCCTCCGCGACGAGTGTCGTCCGCCGAAGACTGGTCAAGCAAGGCTTCGATGCGACCGATTCGACCGCGCCAAATACCTTCCAATTCGAGCAATAGCTCCGATGCAGATCGCACGGCTTCCACGTCACCGCTCGCGAGCGCTTCCCGACCGCGCCGGCGCTTGTTCAACAGGCCAGCGCGTTCAAGGACGGCGACGTGTTTCTGTACAGCCGCGAAGCTCATATCGTATGCACCGGCCAGCGTAGAGACCGAGTGCTCACCGGCGAATACGCGTCGCAGGATATCCCGGCGGGTGCGATCGGCCAGCGCGTGGAAAAGAGCATCCGCGCGATCTTCAGAAGCTTGCAGCATGCCAGAAATATACAACCAAATGGTTGTATATTCAAGCTGGCGGACGAGAAAGCCCGGGACGGCACCGGCTGCAACGGAGTTGATGCCCAGGATGGGCTACTATGCATTCCCCGATAACCAGCCAATTCGCACCAGGCGATGATTTGTCCGGCCATCGTTGGTGGCACCGGGTTAAGCTATGTATCGGATTAAGCGCCGCCGTTTCGGTTCGAACAAGGAGAGCAGAGTAGTGCCATTTCGCGCTCAGGTGATTGGATTCATTGCCGGGGCGGCGTATGCGTTGGCTTGTGCATCTCTCTTTTCTATCGGCGAACGAGCATCCGTTGCGGTTCTCGGGTTTGTATCGCTGGCGATGATTTTCGGCACTCCGCTGGCTGTTGGAGTGGTGACGGTTTTCTTCGGCACCAAGAAACAATTGAAAACCGAGCCGTTTGTCCTGTTCGGCCCGTGGCTGTCGGTACTGGGTTGGTCGGCAATCTCAATAGTGCTTGCATGGGAGACCATGATCTGTGTCGCAATGCTGTTGCCGGTCTACCTGCCACTGGCGACGGCGGGCGGTCTGATCGGGGCGCACATTCGGGAAACCTGTTGCAACAAGACGAACTACGGGGCCACTGCTTGCATAGCGGTGCTCCCACTGCTGTTGGGGCTTGTTGAGTTTCAGGTAGAAAGCCCTGTAGCGCAGCGCACGGTAAGTACCGAGATTCGGGTTCTTGCGCCGGTTGAAGAGGTCTGGGCAGCGTTGCCGAATGTCGACGATATCCGCACCCGCGAACTGCCCTGGACTTTGTCTCACGCACTTGGAATTCCGCGACCGGTATCGGCGAACACGCGGGATTTCGAGGTGGGCGGCGTACGAGAAATCGTCTGGGAAAAGGGTATCCAGTTTGAGGAGAAGATCACGGAGGTCGAGGAGAACACCCGGTTTTCATACGACGTTTTCGCCGATGAACAATCGATGAGTATTGCTGGCCTCGATACGCATGTCGTGGTCGGCGGTGAGTATTTTGAGGTCGAGTCGGGTGAATACGCTCTGCGACGAGATGGCCAGGCGACGATTCTGACCCTCTCGACATCGTATCGAATTACAAGCAATCTCAATTGGTATGGGACATTCTGGGCGAATTTCGTGCTCGATGACTTTCACACGGCAGTATTGACAATGCTTCGAGACAGAATTGAGAGTGGTTCGAACCGTAGCAAATGAGGCGCGCCGCTTTCGACTTCCATCAAGAAGATTCCAGAGCTGCATTTCCCAGACAGGTACTCAAAAACAGCTTGAGGTTGGTATTCTGCCGGGCTCGCTACCAGTTTCTTCGATCCGGCGGATTGTTGCGAGCAAGTTGGGAGCTCAGATAAGTGAACAAAGACAATGACTTGATGCCGGTTGTCGACGGGTTTCCACGACCGGACTGGGCCGCGATTGCTGATGTTGTGTTCGCAGCGCCGGAAGAGGCCTGGGCCGCCGAGTGGCTGGTATGGTCTCGCCGATGGCTGAATGCGCTTATCGAGCATTTGCCGGACGGCTACAGCATTGTCGAAACAGATAACTTTTTTTTGCTTACTGCGCAAGAAGACCGCTACGTGAGTCTGTTTTCTCGGTTCCTTGAAAGAACGCGAAAGAGCATTCTTGCCAACCTTGACGGAATCGCGGCCGACAAAGGTTTCGGCAAGCATGTTGTCCTGATGTTTGACGACCAGGAACATTACTACCGGTATAACCTGTACTTTTATCCCGAGGAGGGCGAGTTTGTTCTCAGCTCGGGGATGTATTTGAACGACGGGTATGGCCACTTTGTATTTCCCTATGTCGAGATGTATGAGGCAGAAGCTACTGCGGCACACGAACTTACGCATGCATGTCTCAGCCACTTGCCGCTTCCGCTTTGGCTAAACGAAGGGTTCGCGGTTACGATGGAGGACGATCTGTGTGGCTCGGCACCGCTTCGTATGGATAACGAACGTCTCGGCGAACATCATGCGTTCTGGAATGCCGAGACAGTACAGGAGTTCTGGAGCGGCAGGTCCTTTGGACGCACAGATGAAGGAAATACGTTGAGCTACGAGCTTGCACGATACTGTTTACGCGCCTTGGCTCATGACTATGAAGTGTTTGCAGCGTTTGCCAACTCGGCTTCTTTCGAAGATGGTGGGGAAGCCGCTGCGCAGGAACACTACGGAGGAAGTCTCGGCGGTGTAATCCAGCAGTTCTTCGGCGAAGGCGACTGGCACCCGCAACCTGAACGCTGGCCAGGCGCCAATGCACCATGACGTCGCGTCGGCGTCTGAACTGATGACCCACAGTGCAAAGTTATTCCATCGTCACATGTTCGATCGATGGCGGGCGGCAACCGCAAATTTTCGAGGGCATCCGCCGATTCTCGTCTATCAAATGGGCAAGGTGGGCTCCAGCGCCGTTTACCAGTCGCTGCTGCGCGCCAATAGTGAGCGCCCGGTATTCCAGGTGCATTTCCTGTCAGACACGGGGCTCAAACACAGCGCGGCCTACTTCACGCAAAGCAGGCAGCCGCGACCGCCGCATTGGCGATTGGGTGCTGCGCTGAACAAGCGACTGAAGCGACTTGGCGATATTCGGCCATTCACTATTTCACTGGTTCGTGACCCGGTGGCGCGCCAGGTGTCTGACGTATTTGAGAATGTTTCTGCGTATTTCCCCGGTCGACCAGGAGGTGCGCAGCCGGGCAGCGAAGAGATCAGCGAATTTCTGCAGGATTATTTTGCCGGCGATATCGCCGTTGCCGACTATCCGCAAAAGTGGTTTGCAACAGAAATCGGCGAGTTTTTCGATTTGGACGTTTTTGAACAGCCATTCGACCGGTCAGCCGGATGCCAGCTTATTGCGGGCGAGCGCACGGACCTGTTGCTTATGACCATGGAATCCCTGGCCGACGTGTTCCAGCCGGCCATGCGCGAGTACCTCGACATGGATGTGCCGCTGGTGCCGGCCAACGTTGGCGCGACCAAGGCATATGCCAAACTGTACCGGCGCGTCAGGGACACCTTTTCGTTGCCGAAACCGGTTCTCGAAGAAATCTACAGCCGCAAATCAACGCGTCATTTCTACTCGGCACAGCAAGTCGACAAGTTCATCGCCAGGTGGAGTGAGCCAGGTAGTGGCGCGCCTGGCTAGAGTAATGCGGCGAGCGATTCCCAGGTCCTGACCGGTAATTCGCAGTGCGTGCCGACGCACCGATACGCAAGCGTTTCGCCATCGGCTGACTTGCGCTCGGCGAGGAGACCCGGCAATTCCTCCTCATCAGCGCCGATCGAGAACAGCATTCGGGTTGAGGCATACAGACGGGCCGCCGCATCGCGCCAGTGGTCTGCGTCGCTACCACGGATAATTACGATCTCCGGCGGTGCCAGGTATTCCTCAAGCGCATGTAACAGCGTCACGTGGCCGTGAGGATACTCATCCATCGCCTTCCAGGCGCTGCGCAATGCGCGCTCAGCCGCATCCAGGTAGCGGTGTTCGCCAAGCAGGTGTCCGAGCCGCTGTAGCGCGAATGCGGCAACGCCGTTGCCCGACGGCATGGATTCGTCGGCCAGCGTCTTCGGCCGGTGCATCAGTTGTTCGTGGTCGTCGGCGGTGAAGAAAAAGCCACCGTTGTCCCCGTCCTCAAAGTGTGCGAGCAGCAGTTCGGCAACTTCGATCGCAAACGTCAGCTGCGCCGTGCTCCAGCGAGACTGCAGCAGTTCGAGGATGGCATCTACCAGGAACGCGTGGTCGTCGAGATACGCTGGAAAACGTGCGCGGCCATCCTTGAAGCTCGCAAACAGGCGGCCGTCGACCAGCAGGTTGCTGCGCAGGAAGTCAACGGCGTCCGCGGCGGCATCGACGAGATCGTCGCGCTGCAGGCTGCGCCCGGCAATCGCGAGGCCGCGTATGGCCAGCGCGTTCCACGAGGTCAACTGCTTGTCGTCACGGCCCGGGTGAACACGGCCAGCGCGTTCGTCGAACAGCTTTTTCCGTGCCCGGGCCAGTGCTGCTTCGACGTCGGTAACCTCCAGCTTCAGCGCGCTGGCGATATTCGGGATGGATTCGCGCACCGCCAGGTGCCAGTGTCCTTCGAAGTTGGCGTTTTTGTTCAGGCCGAAACGGAGCTCGACGACTGCGAAATCGTCGTCGCCGACAACAGCTTTGACGTCATCGGGCGTCCAGACATAGAAACGGCCTTCTTCTCCTTCCGAGTCGGCGTCACGCGAAGAATAGAAGCCGCCGTTCGGGGCGCGCATATCGGACAGCAACCAGTCAGCGGTTTCATTTGCGGTCCTGGCGAACGCAATCTCGCCGGTCGCCAGGTGTGCCTGGGCGTACAGCGCCAGCAATGGCCCGTTGTCGTAGAGCATCTTCTCGAAATGCGGTATCTGCCAGTAGCGGTCCACCGAATAGCGGCAAAAGCCGCCGCCGACGTGATCGAACAGGCCACCTTCGGCCATTCGGGTCAGCGTCAGCGACGCCATGAACAGCGCATCGATGTCCGGTTCGGCGTCCTGTGCCGTCTTGCGCCAGTGCCGCAGCATTCTTTCCACGGTTCCGGGGTGCGGAAACTTGGGTGCGCCGCCAAAACCGCCGAAATCGCCGTCAAAACTCTGCGCCAGCTGCTCCCTGACTTTGGTCAGAGGTGCCGCGCTCATCACCAGCTCCTTGTCGGCCGGTGCCGGGTCAAGTCGCGAGAACACTTCGCTGAGCCGTTCTGCCTGCTGCTGCACGTCATCCGCTTTTTCGGCGTAGAACGTCGCGACACTGCTCAGCAGCTCACCAAAAGAAGGCATGCCGTAGCGCCGTTCCTTCGGAAAATAGGTGCCGCCAAAAAACGGCCGCTGATCGTTCGCATCGAGGAACATCGTCAGCGGCCAGCCGCCGCCGCGCTGCGTTAGCAGCTGGTGAGCGGTCTGATAGATTCGGTCAACGTCGGGTCGCTCCTCGCGATCGACCTTGATATTGACGAACAGGCGGTTCATCAGCTCGGCCGTCGCTTCGTCCTCGAAAGACTCGTGCGCCATGACATGGCACCAGTGGCAGGCGGAATAGCCGATCGACAGCAAGACCGGTTTACCGCTGGCCCGGGCGGCAGCGAACGCTTCGTCACCCCACGGATACCAGTGCACCGGGTTGTCGGCGTGTTGCAGGAGATAGGGGCTGGTTTCTTCAGCGAGGCGATTGCTCATGGTTTGCTATGATACAGCCCCCAAGTCGCCACCGTAGAAAACCATGTTCGTCTACCCGGAAATTGATCCGATTATTTTCTCGATCGGGCCCATCGCTATACGCTGGTACGGCCTGATGTACGTCGTCGGCTTCCTGGCCGCCTGGTGGCTGGCCCGCCGGCGTTGCCAGCGGGCCGATTCGCCAGTGACGCCCGAGCAGGTCGACGACCTGATTTTCTACGCGATGCTCGGCGTTATCATCGGCGGCCGCGTCGGCTACTGCCTTGTCTATGGCTGGTCGGACTTCATCCGTGACCCGCTGTACCTGTTCAAGATCACCGAGGGCGGCATGTCATTCCACGGCGGCCTGGCTGGCGTCATGCTGGCCATGTGGTGGTACGGCCGCAAGCTCGGCAAGACGATCTGGCACATCCTCGACTTCGTCGCTCCGCTGGTGCCGATCGGACTCGGCGCCGGGCGCATCGGCAATTTCATCAATGGCGAGCTATGGGGTCACGAAACCACGGTTCCGTGGGGAGTCGAGTTCCAGGGCAAGGTCCTGCACCCGTCGCAGCTCTACGAAGCCCTGCTGGAGGGGCTGGTGCTGTTCATGATCCTCTGGTGGTACTCGAGCAAACCGCGGCCGTACATGGCGGTGTCCGCGCTGTTCCTGTTGCTGTACGGCAGCTTTCGCTTTTTCGTCGAGTTTTACCGCGTCCCGGACGCGCATCTCGAATATCTCGCGTTCGACTGGCTCACGATGGGGCAGGTGCTGAGCGCACCGATGATCGTCGCCGGTGCCGTCATGCTGGTCATGGCATACTCGGCGGACCGAAAAAAGGAGGCAGCGGCCTGAAATGCAGCAATATTTGTCCCTGATGCGGCAGGTCCGCGACCACGGCACCCGCAAGGAAGACCGGACCGGCACCGGCACACTGAGTGTCTTCGGGCACCAGATGCGTTTCGATCTCGGCAGCGGTTTTCCGCTGGTCACAACGAAGAAGTTGCACATGCGCTCGATCATCCACGAGCTGCTGTGGTTCCTGCGCGGCGACAGCAACATCAGGTACCTGAAAGACAACGGCGTTTCGATCTGGGACGAGTGGGCCGACAGCAATGGTGAACTGGGGCCGATCTACGGCGTGCAGTGGCGCAGCTGGCCGACACCGGATGGCCGCAGCATCGACCAGGTCAGCGAGGTGTTGCAGCAGATCCGGCAGAACCCGGACTCCCGGCGCCTGATCGTGAGTGCCTGGAACGTCGCGGAAATCGATAACATGGCGCTGCCGCCGTGCCACCTGTTGTTCCAGTTCCATGTCGCCGACGGCAAGCTGTCCTGCCAGCTCTACCAACGCAGCTGCGACATCTTCCTCGGCGTGCCTTTCAATATCGCGTCCTATGCGCTGCTGACACACATGTTTGCCCAACAGGCCGACCTCGCGGTCGGGGACTTCATCTGGACTGGCGGCGACTGCCACCTGTACCTGAATCATCTCGAGCAGGCGGACGAGCAATTGCAGCGGGAGCCGATGCCGTTGCCGCGTCTTGCGATCAAGCGCCGGCCCCCGAGCATCTTCGATTACACCTTCGATGACTTCGAAATCGTCAACTACGAGCCACACGCGCACATCAAGGCGGCAGTGGCCGTTTGAACCAACAACGATCGATCAGCCTCGTCGTCGCCGCGTCCAGGAATCATGTCATTGGCGTAGCCGGCGGTTTGCCGTGGCACCTGTCGGACGATCTCAGGCGCTTCAAGTCACTGACGATGGGCAAGCCTGTCGTCATGGGCCGCAAGACCTTCGAGTCGATCGGCAGGGCACTGCCGGGTCGTCAGAATATCGTGATAACGACACAGCCGGACTTCACCGCAGAGGGTTGTGACGTGGTCTCCTCACCCGAGGCGGCCGTGGCCGTGGCACCGGCCGGCAGCGAGATCATGGTGATCGGTGGTGGTGAGATTTACCGGCTGTTCCTGCCGCTTGCGGACCGTGTCTACCTGACCCGCGTCGACGCTGTTGTCACAGGCGACACCTACTTCCCCGAGCTGCCGGCGGCGGACTGGCAGGAAACCGCGCGCGAATCATTCAGTGCAGACGAACGGAATGATCACGATTTTGCGGTGATTACCTGCGAGCGCAGGACACCGGCCTAGCGGGCCTGTCCGGGTACCTGGACAACGCGCGGCACGGGTTTGTCGATGCGCACCGCTGTCAACTGGCGACCCCAGACACAGCCGGTATCGACACTGATGAGGTTGGGCAGCACGACAAGGCCTAGCGCAGACCAGTGACCGAACACGATGCGCGTATCTGCGGCGGCCCGGTTTTCCTGTGCAAACCACGGCCGCAGCTTGCGTGACGCAGAGAGGTAGGCGGAACCGGCGTGTGAGAAATTCAGGCGGCCTTTGGCCGTCAGCATGCGCATGCGCGTCAGGCAGTTGATGATGAAGCGCAGCCGCTTGTAGCCAGTGTGTTTTTCCGACCAGGTCGTCGGTGTGTTGCCATACATCTTGCTCAGCAGCACCGGGTAGTTGTCGGAACGCAGTGCGGTCTGTACTTCCCTGGCGCGCGCGATCGTTTGCCTTGCCGTCCAGCTCGGATGCGTGCCGGCATGCACCAGCAAAGTGTCCATCGACTTGTCGTAGTGCGCGAGTGGCCGGTACCTGAGCCAGTCGACAAGTTCTTCGAAGTCCGGTGCGAGCAGTGTCTTGCGCAGTGTCGCGAAGCGCCGCGCGCCGCTGATCTTGCCCTCGGCCAACGCCAGCAGGTGCAGGTCATGATTGCCGAGTACCGTGATGGCGGCATCGCCAAGTGATCGCACGAAGCGCAGCGTCTTCAGTGACTTGGGGCCGCGATTGACGAGGTCGCCGGTCAGCCAGAGCTGGTCGACGGCCGGATCGAATTCAATTTCGTCGAGAAGTTCGCAAAAAGGATCGTAACAGCCCTGGATATCGCCAATCGCGTAGATCGCCATGACTGTGTCGCTGCGGCCTAATGCAGCAGGCCGGGTACTGCCAGCGTGAACGGCGCAATCGGTGCGTCGAAATTCACGCCGTTGTCGGCTTCCATGCGGTAGAGGCCCTGCATCGCGCCAACAGGGGTTTCGAGCACAGCGCCACTCGAATAGCGAAACACCTCGCCGGGGTTCAGGTGCGGCTGCTCGCCAACCACGCCGTCGCCGTTCACTTCCTGGACCTTGCCGTTGGCATCGGTAATGACCCAGTGGCGGCTGATCAGCCTCGCCGGGAACTCACCCTTGTTGGATATCGTAATTGTGTAGGCGAACACATACCGGCCTGCATCGGGTTCGGATTGCTCGTCCACGTAGTTGGTGGCCACATCGATGCCGATATCGAATTGTTTCTCGTCCATGCGCCTATTCTAGCGCATTCGCCAGGCGTACATATTCGGCAATTGAAATGGCCTCCGGCCGCAATTGCGCATCGATGCCCACCGACTCGAGCAAAGCCTCGTCTGCGACTTTGCGCAGCGCGTTGCGGATCGTCTTGCGCCGCTGGCTGAACGCTGTTGCCACCAGCTTCGACATGGTCGACGGGTCATTGATTTCGTAGGTTCCCGGCGGCAGCGGCACCAGGCGGACGATCGCCGACGTGACATCCGGTGGCGGCGAGAAGGCATGCCGTTCAACATCGAACAGTGCCTCGACGGCAAAGTAGCAGCCGAGCATGATACCCAGGCGGCCATACGCCTTGCTGCCGGGCTCGGCAGCCATGCGGGCAACTACTTCCTTTTGCAGCATGAAATGCATGTCGACGATACGTTCGCGGTAGTCGAGCAGGTGAAACAGCAACGGTGTTGAAATGTTGTACGGCAGGTTGCCGACAATGCGCAGCCCGTCTCCGAGCGTTGCGTAATCGAAACGCAGTGCATCAGCTTCGTGAATCGTCAGACGCGTTTCACCGGCATACTTTTGCCGCAGGGCTGCAGCGAGATCGCGGTCCAGTTCGATCGCGTGTACGTGCCCTGCCTGTTGCAAGAGCGGCGCCGTGATCGCGGCCTGGCCCGGCCCGATCTCGACGATCGTGTCATCGCCTGACGGCCTGATCGCGTTCAGGATTTCGTCTATGACGCCATGGTCGGCCAGGAAATGCTGGCCGAATCGCTTGCGTGCTCGGTGGCCGGTCATCTTGTGGCCAGCGTTGCCGCAAGCTCGATCGCGGCAAACAGGCTGCCGGTATCGGCTTTGCCGCTGCCGGCAAGATCCAGCGCTGTGCCATGGTCCACGGATGTTCGGATGATCGGCAGGCCGAGCGTCACGTTGACGGCATTGCCGAAGCCGGCGTACTTGAGTACCGGCAGGCCCTGGTCGTGATACATGGCAACCACCGCATCCTTGTAGCCGGCAGCCGGCGTGAAGGCCGTGTCTGCAGGCAACGGACCGCGCACGTTGATACCGGCAGCGGCCAGTTCGCGAACAACGGGCGCAATAATCGCCTCGTCTTCATGGCCCAGGTGGCCGCCTTCGCCCGCATGCGGATTCAGTCCGCAGACGACGATCTCGGGAGACTCGATACCGAACCGTGTTTGCAGGTCATGCTGCAGTATCTGTATGACGTCACGAATACCGTCCGCCGTCAGGTAGTCGGCAACATCGCGCAGTGGCAGGTGAGTGCTGGCCAGCGCGACCCGCAAGTCGCCGGCGGCCAGCATCATCACCGGTTTGCCGGCGCCGCAGGCCTGGGCGAGAAACTCGGTATGCCCGGTGAATGCAATGCCAGCATCGGCGATGATGCTTTTTTGCATCGGCGCGGTCACCAGCGCCGCGAACTCGTCGTTCAGGCAGCCGTTGACACCGATGCGCAGGCCGTCGAGCAGCGCGCTGGCGTTGGCCGTGGACGGCGTGCCGCAGACATCCGGTTCCGGGCACTCGATTGGCCGGAATTTGAGGTGCTCCGGAAACGTGATTCCCAGCTTGTCCGCGCGGGCGCGCAGAACATCCGGGTCGGCGATAAAGACGAACTGCTCGCAGGCGGGTTCATTGGCGAGTGCCAGGCACAGGTCTGGGCCTATGCCGGCAGGTTCGCCGGCCGTGATGGCAATCGGTCTCGTCAGATGCGGATATCGACGTAGGCCTGGTCGCGCAGGCGCTGGATCCATAACTGCGTCTCTTCTTCAATCTTGCTGTTACGAATCTTGGCGATGCAATTGCTGCGCTTCAGGTCGTCCGTGTTGTCGTAAACGCGACGATCCAGGACTTCGACAATGTGCCAGCCGAAGCGCGACTGGAACGGTTCGCTGACTTCGCCGATCTCGGCGGCATTCACGACTTCCTCGAATTCCGGCACAAAGGTATTGGGGCCGGCCCAGTCCATCTCGCCGCCGTTGTTGACCGAGCCCGGGTCGTCGGACAGGAGTTTTGCGATCGCGCCGAAGTCCTCGCCATTCTCGATTTTTTCGAGAGCGTCCTCCAGGCGCTGCTTCGCTGTCTCGTCGTCGATAATTTCGTTGGGCGAGATGAGTATGTGGCGCACCAGGACCTGATCCACTTCACTGCGCTCACTGGCGCTGCGCATATCATTGACCTTGACGATGTGATAGCTGTTTGCGGCGCGTATGGGTTCCGTGACATCGCCGGCCTTGAGGTCGGCAACGAGATTCGTATACAGCGATGGCAGTTGTTCGCCCTTCAGCCACCCGAGCGCGCCCCCGTCGAGGGCATTCTGTGCGTCCGAGTAGCGAATCGCCAGGGCGGCAAAGTCGGCGCCGTCTTCGAGGCGCTCAAGGATCTGGCGTGCCTCGGCCAGGGTCTCTTCGATCTCGGTTGCCGAAGCCGACTCCGACATCGACAGCGTGATGTTGGACAGGTTGTAGTCGGAGTTGACCGCTACGTTGTCCTCGAGATCAGCCAGGCACATCTCGACCTCGCGTTCGCTCCACGGTGCATCGACGACAGCGCGACGCAGTTGTTCGAGCGTGATCTCTTCACGCAGGTCGCGACGAAACTTGGCATAGTCGATGCCGTCGGCGGCAAGCACGGCGGGCATATCCTCGAACCTGACGCCGTTCTGTTCTGCAATGGCACCGATCGAGTCGTTCAGCATCTGGTCTGATATACGCAGGCCGACACGCTGGGCATGCTGTAGCTGCACTTCGGTGATGATGAGACGCTCGAGCAACTGTTCCTGCAATTCGGCCGGCGGCGGCAAAGGAATGTTCTGCTCTTCGGCGCGCGCCAGGATCATCGCGGTTTGCTCGGCGAGCTGGCTCTTCAGCACGACGCCGTCGTCGACGATCGCCGCGATACCGTCGATGAATTCACCGGTTGAGGACAGCTCCTCGGCTGCCGCAACGGGCGCGATTGCCAGCGCGATGTACGCGCATAACCTGTTGAACTTAAACACTATTTTTTACCGAAGGTCAGCGGAATAGCCAAGAATACCACGTTCCAGAATTTTGTCAGCCGCGGTACCGACGCTGGCCATTCCTTTCAATACCAATTGCAGACCGATGGAGGAATCCTGAGTTCCGTCGCGCGTGGAAATGTGGCGCCTGGAAACGAGGCGCAACCCCCAGCAACAGCTCTCGTACTCGATGCCGAAAAACTGCTCCAGGGCCTCGTCGTCACGGAAGGAAAAGTTGTAGCGCCCGACGACGTTCCAGTTTTCGCCGACCGGCCAGGACCAGGACAGGTCGCCCTGTTCCAGCGAATCGCGGCGGAAGCGATAGGCCAGGTTCAGGATCTTGTTGCTGGAGGGCCGATACTGGAAGCGTGCCTCTGACTGCGTTGTGCCCTCGCCGGATGTGCCCCATTGATAGCCGAGGTCAAAGTTCATGTTCTCGTTGAGCAGGAAACTGACTTCTGCGATGTAATCGCTCGACTCGGTGGACTCGAAATTCTGCCCTGGCAATTCAACCTTGCTCTTGCTGAGATAGCGCGTCTGGCCGATCGTAGCGGCTACCAGTTCGCGGCCACTCGACACGTCGAGGATGCGCGACGTGATACCGAGGCTCACCTGGTCGGTGTCGGCAATCCGGTCGACACCGAGATATCGATTGGTTCGATAGAGCTGAATCAGGCTCAGGTCCGGCGTGATCGTGTCGAACACCGGCAGGTCGTCCTGGTCGCGAAAGGGCACGTGGACAAACAGGACGCGCGGTTCCAGCGTCTGTATCCGCGAACGATCGCTCATGACACGTTCCAGCGTGAAACCGGAGTCCAGGCTGGCGATTGGCAACGTGCGACTGGGCGCATCGTCGACACCGGGGTCCGTATCACTCAGCGAGTAGCGCGTGTGATCGAGGACAACGGACGGCGTAACGAACCAGCCCGGCCGCGTAATCGGCAGCGCTATTTCCGGCGCCACGTTCAGACGCCAGCCAGTAACGCCGACGTCCCTGTCGAAGTTGACCAGTTCGCTGTCGAAGCCCAGCCGGGTACCAAGCCACTGGTCCGACCAGCTGCCGCTAGCCAGTAATTGCGGCAGCCGCTGGTACGGGCGGTCTTCCGGCGCGATCGCATCGTCGATGGTCTGGTAGTCCTGCACCTGGCCGAAGATCGCCAGGTTACGCGTATAGTAGTCGAAACTCAGGTTGCGGTTCAGGTGCGTGATGCTGGAGCTGCTGAGGCTGCCGCCGAGATCTTCGAAGTACTGGCTGTCCGAGACTTCGCTGAAATGTACCTGGTTGCGCCAGCCGCTTTCAAAGAAATAGCGATGGTCGAAGTCGACGTAACTGCGTGAGTCATTGAACCGGTTGTCGCTGCCGAGGTACTCCGCCAGCACCGTGCCGTCCATTGAATTTGTCAGGTAGCGAAACTTGGTCTGTATCTGCAGACCGCGGTCGGACATCAGGTGCGGTGTTACCGTCGCGTCATAATTAGGTGCAAGATTGAAGTAGTACGGCACCCGAATCTCGTTGCCGCCACGCTGGGTCGACCCGACCTCGGGAGCCAGCACACCGGATTTGCGGGCATCGCCGATCGGGAATGACAGGTACGGTGCCCACAGGATCGGTACGCCCTGGAAACGCAGCTTCATGCCGCGTGCCACACCGACGCCCGTGCGTGTGTCGAGATCGATATCGCTGGCTTCGATAAGCCAGTCGTTCGAACCCGGCGGACAGGTTGTGTAGCTGACGCCGTCAAGGCTCAATGTGCCATTTTCGCTGACAAGCAGGGCCTCGGCGGCACCGCGGGCATTACTGCTGCCGAGCGAGAACTCGGCCCCTTCGAAGCGCACACGGCCTGTGTCGTAGCCAAACTCGGCGAGGTCAGAGCGAACTTGCGTACCGCGGTCCTGGTAACGCACATCGCCTTCCAGCAGCAGCGAGCGGTTGGCTGGGTCGTAGTCCGCCGAGTTTGCACCCGCATGTTTGTTGCCACGCCGCAGCAGGACGCCGCCGCTCATCTTCGCCGTCGGCGCGTCACCAAATTCCGCTTCAAGTTCACCGACTTCGAACTCAATCGTGTCTTCGTCAGTTGCCGGTAGCGTGTCGAGTAACTGTTGGTCCGCGTCCGGTGCAAGCGCTGTCGTGCATGCGCCCGGGTCTGCCGCATGCGCATACGGGACGGCCAACGCGAAGCCGGCGAGAATTAAATATTTTGTGTGCACCAAAGGATCGGGTAAGGGTAGATTCGGTCGCCGATACAAGCAGGACAATGTTCTGTACAACTGTGTTACCTTCGCATAGTTTCGCAAGTGCTTCAATGTGTTACGGAGAATGCCAATCAGGGAACCGAGTGCAGAATCTGACCCGCGACTGGCGCAGTTAGTCGACTGGTTGAGCAACATCGAGCAGGTCGCCGGTATGAATCCTGTACCGGCGTCGACCGATGCGAGTTTCCGCCGCTACTTTCGACTGCAGGCCGGCGAGACAAGTTTCATTGCAATGGATGCACCACCGGCGCAAGAGGACAGCACCGCCTTCGTACGCGTGGCAACCTACCTCGAGGCGATGCAGTTGAATGCGCCGCGCATTGTAGAAGCGGACCTCGAACAGGGCTTCCTGTTACTGTCCGATCTCGGCGTGCAGCCATATCTGGACATCCTGAACCAGGCACCGGACCGGGCCGATGCCCTGTACGCCGATGCGATGCGTGCGCTGGCCGCTATCCAGCAACGCGGCGATGCCTACCAGTCCAGCCTGCCAACGTACGACGACACACTGCTGCGGTTCGAACTGTCGCTGTTTCATGACTGGCTTTGTGAAAAACACCTCGGCATCGAATTCGGGCCGGATGACGAAGCCGCCTGGCAGGCAGTCTGCGATCTGCTGGTCGCCAATGCACTGGACCAGTCGCAGGTATTTGTGCACCGCGACTACCACTCCCGCAACCTGATGTATTCCGACCGCAACAATCCGGGCATCCTCGATTTCCAGGATGCGGTCGAAGGTCCGTATACCTACGATCTTGTGTCGTTGTTGAAAGACTGTTACGTGCGCTGGCCCGCGGACCAGGTACGCGGCTGGGCGCTGGATTACTACGCGCTACTTGATGAAGAAGCCCATGCCCATGCCGATGCGGATACGTTCCTGCGGCATTTCGAACTGATGGGCGTGCAACGGCACCTGAAAGCGGCCGGCATATTCGCGCGATTGAATCTCAGGGACGGCAAGCCGGGTTACCTGGCCGATATTCCGCGGACGCTGCACTACATCACAGAACTCGCGCCACGCTACGAACAACTGCAAGCGCTCGTGTCACTGATCAACCAGCGCTGCCTGCCGCAACTGGAGAGCGGGTCTTGATTGCGATGATCCTGGCGGCAGGGCGTGGCGAACGCCTGCGCCCGCTGACGGACTCGACGCCCAAGGCTCTGACCGAAGTTCGTGGCGAAAGCCTGCTCGAGCGGCACCTGCGGGCATTGCAGGCTGCCGGCGTGCAAACGGTGGTGATCAATCTCGGCTGGCTCGGCGACCAGATCGCCGACCGGGTCGGTTCCGGTTCTGCGTACGGACTGCAGGTCATCTACAGCCCGGAGGACGAGCAGATTCTCGAGACGGGTGGCGGTATCCATCGCGCGTTGCCGATGTTGGGCCCGGACCCGTTCCTGGTCGTCAACGCGGATATTTACACCGACATGCCGATGCCGGACGTCGGGCTCGACGACGATACGCTGGGCCACCTCGTGCTCGTTCCCACACCGGCCGACAAGACCAGCGGTGACTTCGACGTGGTCGACGGCAGGCTGCGTAATGCTGCCGAGCCGCACTACACTTTCAGCGGCGTTGCCGTCTATCGTCCCGAATTTTTCAAAGGCTGTGAAGCCGGCCGGTTCTCTGTTGCGCCGATGCTGCGCGCGGCCGCTGATGCCGATCTGCTGGCGGCATCGATTTATACCGGCGACTGGACAGATGTCGGTACAGCGGAGAGACTGGCCGAACTCAATGCTGCCGATACCATTGCCGGAGATAATGATGATTAGACG
Organism: Gammaproteobacteria bacterium; assembly: GCA_030429005.1. Classification (GTDB taxonomy): domain Bacteria; phylum Pseudomonadota; class Gammaproteobacteria; order Steroidobacterales; family Woeseiaceae; genus UBA1847. The sequence continues at coordinate 22,109 of JAUIDP010000004.1, forward strand.
CTTTGCCATCGCGGTTTGTTGCAGTTCATTTTTCATTGCGGCTCAGCCCGCCTGGTCGCAGAGCGCGCTGGTGTACCAGACTGATTTCGGTCTCGAGGAACCCGCAGTCGCGTCGATGAAGGGCGTCGCCTATGGCGTCTCTGCGGATCTGAAGATGTTCGACATCACCCACGAGATCCCGGCTTTCAACATCTGGGAGGCGGCGTACCGGCTCAACCAGACGGCCAGGTACTGGCCGCCCGGCACGGTGTTCGTTTCGGTTGTCGACCCGGGCGTCGGTACACAAAGACGGTCGGTCGTGCTGAAGACCAAATCCGGACATTACTTCGTGAGTCCTGATAACGGTTCGCTGACGCTGGTGGCCGAAAACCTGGGCATCGACGAGATCCGGCGAATCGACGAAACGGTGAACAGGCTCGAAGGATCGCAGCGGTCGCACACATTTCACGGCCGCGACGTCTATTCCTACACGGGCGCCCGCCTGGCAGCCGGTGTAATCAGCTTCGAGCAGGTCGGGCCGGCTGAAAGCCAGTCCGTCGTCGCGATCGCGTACAAAAAGCCCGCATTGGTCGACGACAGGATCGAAGGCAATATACCCATCCTCGACACGCACTACGGCAACGTATGGACGAATATTGGCGTTGACCTGTTCGACCAACTCGGCGTTGAGGTCGGCGAGTCGGTGTGGGTACGCGTCACTGATGGCAACGAAGTCCTGTTCGAGGAACAGGTTCGCTTTGTCAGCTCATTTGGTGGGGTCGAGCTGGGCGACCCGGCCCTGTACGTCAACGATATCCTGAATATCGGGCTGGCCATCAACCAGGGAAATTTTGCCGAGCACTACGGCATCGAGGCGGGTCCGGAACGCAACATCGAAATCTGGAAGTAGCGTTACGCCTGTTGCCCGGGCGGCAGGCTGTCCTTGTGCACAATCGGACTGGTGAGTTGCAAGTGGCGCAACAGATGCGGCAGCAGTGCCTCCCGCACCTTGTCGAGGTCATGCTCGGCGCCAAGCTGTTTAAGGTCAGTCACCTGCAGGCCCTGGAAGCCGCAAGGATTGATTCTCGAGAAGGGTTCCAGGTCCACGTCGACGTTTAACGCCATGCCGTGAAAGCTTGCGCCGCGCCGAATGCGCAATCCGACGCTGGCGAGCTTGACGCCGTCGACATACACGCCAGGCGCATCACAGCGGCTGGCCGCGTCGATCCCGTTGGCAGCGGCAACGTCAACGACACACTGTTCCAGTGCGGTGACGAGGTCGCGGACGCCGATACTGCCGCGGCGCAGGTCGAGCAGCGGGTAGACCATCAGTTGTCCCGGGCCGTGATAAGTCACCTGGCCACCGCGATCGATCTGCACCACGGGAATGTCGCCGGTTGCCAGCAGGTGCTCCGGTTTCGTATTCAGACCCAGCGTGAATACGGGCTCATGCTCGCAAAACCAGATTTCGTCAGGCGTGTCCGGGCCGCGCGTATCGGTGAATTGCTGCATTGCCCGCCAGATCGGCTCATAGCTTTGCAGCCCCAGGCTGCGAACGATGATGTCGCTCACAGTGCCATCAGGACATCGTCGTGTGCCGTCAGCTCACGATAGATGTCGTCCAGTTGTTGCTGGCTTTCTGCCGTGACTGTCACGGTAACGGACACGAAATTGCCTTTACGGCTCAGCGAAGTCGCGACGGCGTCATCCTTGAGAGGCCCTGTGTGTTTTTCGACGAGTCTCCTCGCAAGATCCTGAAACTCGTCCGACTCGCGACCCATGATCTTGATCGGAAACTCGCAGGGAAACTCGAGCAGGGATTCGTCGCTCACGGCAATTACTCAAACCACAGGCTGACGCCATCGACCGTGCGTTGCCAGAACGAACCGACCGGGTTGTCCGCGAGTGCGCGCAGCGGCACAGTCAGCAGTTGTTCGTCGCCGAGTTCGATACTGATTTCCGCGAGCGGCTGGCTCTGTGCAACCGGGGCCTGGATGACTGCAGGGATATTCATCGTCGAGACGAGCGAGTCATAGGAGCCGCGCGGTACCGTCACGTAGAGGTCTTCGATGACGCCCAGCGGCGAGTACTCGTTGGCGGACTTCCAGACCCGCGTCTGTGCGATTTCCGTGTTTGCGCTGTACAACAGGCGTGTCTCGAAGAACCTGAAGCCGTAGTTCAGCAGGGCCTGGCTGCCGCTGATTCGGGCTTTCGCGCTGGAAGTACCCAGCACGACCGATATGATGCGCATATCGTCGCGCTTCGCTGACGATACCAGGCAGTAGCCGGCAGCTTCGGTATAGCCGGTCTTCATCCCGTCGACCGAGTCATCACGCCACAAGAGGTTGTTGCGGTTCGGTTGCGTGATGTCGTTGAACGTGAACTCCTTGACCGAGTACCAGCGGTAATACTCCGGGAACTGTTCGATAATGGCGCGCGCCAGCGTCGTCAGGTCCCTTGCGGTGGAATAATGGTTGTCGTCCGGCAGGCCGGTGGCATTCATGAAGTGACTGGAGTGCATGCCGATGGCCGCTGCCTGCTGGTTCATCATTTCGGCAAACACCGGCTCCGAGCCGGCCACGAATTCGGCCAGCGCAACGCTCGCATCATTGCCGGACTGCACAATCATGCCTAGCAACAGGTCCTCGACCTGGACGCGTTTGCCGACCTCGATGAACATCCGCGAACCCTGGGTACGCCAGGCTTTCTCGCTGACCGTGACTTCGTCCTGCAGGCTGATCTGTTCCTGCTGCAGCGCATTGAAAATGACGTAGGCCGTCATCAGCTTGGTCAGGCTTGCCGGCGGCACCGGGACGTCCGGTTCGAGAGACGCCAGCTCGGCGCCGGTCCGACTGTCGATAACGAGATAGCTGGTCGCGCCAATGACCGGCGGTGCGGGAATCGGGCGAGGTTGTTGCTGCGCAGCACTGACGGTGGCAAAGAACAACAACAGAAAAACAGGCAAACGAACTTTCATAAACTCTCTGCGGTGGGGATTCGGCCGCGTATTCTACGCGGATTGACGAAATACAAAAGTCAGTCGGTGACGATGATCGGATCGACAATACCGAGCTTCGCGAGTTCCTCGACCAGCAAGTCGTATTCCTCGACGCCCTGGATGGGTCCCATGCGAACACGGTACAGCGGCGGGCTGACGGTGTTGTCCGTATGGACGGCAGCCGCGCCGAGGCCACCGCTGCGCAGCAACTGCAGTCGCCGCTCAGCGTTGGCCTTGCTGCCAAATGCGCCAATTTGAACATATATGTGATTCGGGTTCGTCACGACCGGGTCGACGGCCGTAGGCGGACGTGGCTCTGTCGGCGCCGGCGTGACGGTCTGCACCGGCAGTTCGCCGTTGCCGGACTCGAAGGTAATCGCTTCAACCTCGACAAGGCTGGTGCCGGTCACGACCATGTCCAGTTTCTGCGCCGCGGCATAGGACAGGTCGATGATGCGGTTGTGTACGAACGGGCCACGGTCGTTGACGCGTACGACAATCGACCGGTTGTTGCTCAGGTTCGTGACCCGCACATAGGTTGGCAATGGCAACGTCTTGTGAGCCGCTGTCATCTGGTGCATATCGTAGGGTTCGCGGCTCGAAGTCAGGTTGCCGTGAAACTTCTTGCCGTACCAGGACGCCACGCCCTTTTCCTTGTAACCGACCGCACTCGGCATCACCGTGTAGCGCTTGCCGAATACCTCGTAAACCGGGCCGTTGCCGTAGCGGGCGAGGGGTTCCGGTCGCGGGACCGGATCGTCGGGCAGCCCGGCGGCGGTATTGCTGCCGGTGCGTGGCGGACCGTCACGAACAGGACTCGATCCACAGCCGGCGATGATCGTAACGCCCGCCAGCAGGGCGGTGATGCGCGCCGCCCTAGGTGTCGTCATTCGCAACTTGCAGCGCAATTTCCTGGCCGAGCTGGTGCACGGCAAGTGCGTACATGACGCTGCGGTTATAGCGGGTGATCACAAAGAAATTATGAAAGCCGACCCAGTGTTCGGTGCCGTCAGCACCTTCGAGTGTCAACAGGCGGGCCGGGCTTTCTTTTGCCTGTTTTGTCGAAAACAGCACGTCCTCGCCCGAGAGTTTTGCAACGGTCGAGTCGGCGGTCAGTTTATTTTCCGGCGGTGTGCCGGTGTAGCGCTCACCGAGCGTTGCCTGCGTAACAACCTCTTCGCCGCTTCGCCACTTGTGAGCAACGAAGTAGTTCGCAATGCTGCCGGCAACATCGGTCCAGTTGTTCCAGATGTCGCGCTTGTTGTCCCCGGTGGAATCGACCGCATAGGCCCGGTAGCTCGATGGCATGAACTGCGGCCGACCCATCGCACCGGCATATGAACCGAACGCATCGACGGCCTGCATATCCTCTTCGCGGACCAGCAGCAGGAACTGTTGTAGTTCGCTGCGGAAGAATTTTTCACGTGGCGGATAGTAGAAGGCCAGCGTCGAGAGGGCATCGAGTACCCGGTGACCGCCGGTGATACGACCGTAATAGGTTTCGACGCCAATGATGCCGACGATGATCTCGACCGGCACTCCGGTGTCACGACTCACGGTTTCCAGTGCCTCGCGATGCTCACGCCAGAAAGCGGCTCCGGCCTTTACCCGTTCATCCGTCATGAATATCTGCCGGTAGTCGGCCCACGTCAGTGTGCGTTCGGCCGGCTTCGAAATCTGCTCGACAATCGATTCTTTGTACTCGGCCTCGCCGAGAATGTCCTGCAAGACGGCGCGATCGTAATCGTGCTCGCTGACCATCTCGTCAATAAACCGGGCAACCGTTGGTTCGTCGGTATCAATTGCGTAGCCCGGGGTGCTGGCGGCAAGCAGGAATGCGATGCCGGCGATGTGTCGGTATGTCATCAGTGAGGGAGTAGTTTCCGGTGCGAATGAATGGACATCAGAATACCGAAACCGGCCATCAGCGTCACCATCGAGGTACCGCCAAAACTGACCAAAGGTAAAGGAACGCCGACTACCGGCAACAAACCGGTCACCATCGCCGTGTTGACAAAGACGTAGACAAAAAACGTCAGGCTGATCGAGCCGGCGAGCAGCCGCGAGTAGGTGTCCGGTGCCTGCATGGCAATGTACAGTCCGCGAGCAACGACAAACATGTACAGCAGCAGCAGACTCAATGCGCCGAGCAGTCCGAGTTCCTCACCGATCACGGCGAAGATGAAGTCGGTATCGCGTTCCGGCAGGTATTCGAGGTGCGCCTGCGAGCCGTTGGTCCAGCCCTTGCCGAACAAGCCGCCGGAACCGATGGCAATCTTGGACTGGATGATGTTGTAGCCTGCCCCGAGTGGATCGCTGTTCGGATCAATCAGCGTCAGTACGCGTTGTTTCTGATAATCCTCCATCAACTGCCAGAGACCGTAGGCACCGGGCACGGACAGCACCGCCAGCGCGATGATCAGTCGTATCGGTAATCCTGCCAGGACAATGACGATCATCCCGGAGGCTGCCACCAGCAAGGCAGTACCGAGGTCGGGCTGGCGCGCGATCAGGATGGTGGGCACGACGATCAGTATGGCCAGCAACAGCAGCTGGCCAAATCTCGGCGGCAACGAGCGGTCGTGCAGGTACCAGGCAGCCATCATCGGCACCGCGAGTTTCATCGCTTCCGATGGCTGGAAACGCACGCCGAGGTCCAGCCAGCGGCGGGCACCCTGGCCAACCTCACCGGTGGTGAGGACGAGGACCAGCAACACCAGCCCGGCCGCAAAGCCCCACGGCGTCCAGCGACGCAGGAAATCCGGCGGAAACTGTGCGAGTACGATCATGGCAACCAGCGCGACGCCAAGCCGAACCATCTGGTTCACCAGCAGGCGCATGTTTTCACCGACCGCGCTGTACAGGACGAACAAGCCCAGGGCACAAATCAGCAGCAGGCCGCCCAGCAGCGGGCCGTCGAGGTTGAGCCGTTTCAGGATACGACCGAATTCACCGAGCGGCGCGACCCGGTTCGTGTCGAGCAGCCTGGCGTCAGTTTCCCGCATCATCGCCATACCCGAGGTATTCATCCATGATCGCGCGAGCGATCGGTGCTGCGACCCGGCTGCCGCTGGACCCGTTCTCGACGATAAGGGCAACGGCAATGCGCGGATTTTCGAGCGGTGCAAATGCGACGAACAGTGCGTGATCACGCAACCGGAACTCGATCTCGTCCTCGTCGTACTCGTCTTCCTGCGCTACCGAGAACACCTGCGCGGTGCCGCTCTTGCCGGCCATCTGGTACTCGGCGTTCGCGCCTGCAGCGCGGGCGGTGCCTTTCGCTCCCTGCATGACTTCGTGCATTCCGAGGATAACTGTTTCCCAGTGCGACTCGTCCTGCAGCCGGATGTCGTCCAGTCGCTCGGGCGGATACAGGGTGCGCTCGCCCGTGACCGTATTCTGCGACGCTGCGACCAGGCGCGGCCGGTACCGTTCGCCGCGAGTTGCGACGGTGGCAATGGCGCTCGCGAGTTGCAGCGGCGTCGCCAGCATGTAGCCCTGGCCGATTGACGCAATAACTGTCTCGCCGTTGTACCACCTGGCATCGTAGCCACTGAAGTTGTTCTGCTTCCATTCGCGCGACGGCACCAGCCCGCGGTGCTCGCCGCGGATGTCGATGCCGCTGCGGTGGCCGAGGCCGAACATGTCGAGATACCTGTGAATGTTATCGATCCCGAGATCGACGCTGAGTTCGTAGAAGTAGACATCACAGGATTGCGCAATAGCGTTGACGATGTCGATTTCGCCGTGCCCTTCGGGCTTCCAGTCGCGGTACCGATGTGTACTGTTCGGCAGGCTGAAGTAGCCAATGCACATTGTCGTGTGTTGGAGATTGGTCGCGCCGGTTTCCAGCATGGCGATGGACAGCATCGGCTTGATCGTCGAGCCGGGCGGGTACGCGCCGCGAATCGCGCGGTTGAACAAAGGCTGGTCCAGGTCATTCTGCAGTGCGCTGTACTCTGATGTACTCATGCCGACCGCGAATTTGTTGGGGTCGAATGACGGTGCGCTGACCAGTGCCAGAACATCACCGCTGCCCGGATCGATAGCGACCAGCGCCCCGCGCTGGCCACGCAGTGCTTCGGTTGCCAGCAACTGCAGGTCGAGGTCCAGGCTCAGATAAACGTCTTCGCCAGGCGCTGCCGTGACATTGTCCGGCAGCGCGTCGACGACGTCGCGCGAGTCGGCTGGTACGCGCCGGCCGAGTGCGTTGGTCACGACATTGTTGTAGCCGACATCGCCGTGCAGCGCAGCTTCGTAGCCGCTCTCGACGCCGGTCTTGCCTGTCTGGTTGGTGCCCGCATACTCGGACTGCTCCAGCCGTTCCAGGTCGGCCTTCGACAATGCGCCGACATAGCCGACGGCATGCGCCGTCGCTTCGCCGTGCGGATAGTGCCGGATCAGGCGCGGCTGGAAGTCCACACCCGGGAAGCGCGCGCGCTGCAGTGCGAAGTTGGCAATTTCCTCGTCGGTCAGCCGCAGCTTCAGCGCGACCGGCTTGAAACCGGGGCCGCTGCGCGACAGCTCCTTGAAGTTCTCGATGTCCTCTGCGGCGATCAGTTTCATCGCGGCCAGCCGCTGCAGCGTGTCATCGAGATCCTCAACCTGTTCCGGAATCAGTTCGAGCTGATACGCCGGCAGGTTTTCGGCGATTACGCGGCCACGACGATCGAAGATCAGCCCGCGTGTCGGTGGGACCGCCTCGATGCGGTAGCGGTTGCCTTGCGACTGTTCTGCAAACACCTCGTAGTCGACGACCTGCAGCTGCACCAGGCGGGCGACGACACCGCCAAGCAGCAATATGCCGATCGTCGAGGCCAGGGCGACGCGCGCGATAAACAGGCGTCGCTCGGAATGGTGATCCTTGATCGGGGAAAGCAGGTCCATCAATGAACCCGCATGCGCACGCCGTTAAGAAGCGAATTGACGATCGGCCAGACGACGGCGCCGCTGACGACCGGTGCCCAGTAGTGCATTGCGTCGACCGGTATACCGGCGACACCATTGACCCAGAAAAGGATGAACTGGTACAGCGCCAGCAGGGAAAAAACCGAAGCCATTAGCTGGCCGGCCGGAAAGACGCGCATCAACAGGTGCATACGCACTGTGACAAACACGACGACGCAGAGTGCCAGCGCGTGCTGTCCGAGCAACGTCCCCTGTGCAACGTCCAGGACCAGGCCGACGATCCACGCCGAGCCAACGCTCCAGGTCCGGGGCAACATCATCGCCCAGTAGACCAGTGCCAGGACGACCCAGTCCGGCCGGAACGGTTCGAGCGAGTCCGGCAGCGGAATGATGCTCAGCATCAGGGCTATGACGATCGTTGCCAGCACGGGCAGCCGTTGCGAATAGGCGCCGCTACTCATCGCCGTCCTCCGGTGCATCGGCTTCGGTCGATGTCGCCTCGTCCGGCTCCGGTTCCGTAGCCGCGGGTTCCGGATTCTCGAGTTCGGAAGGTTCCGGCTCTGCGGACCAGATCAGCAACACCTCGCGTACCTGGTCCAGTGCCGATGATGGCGCGGCGGTCACGTCTGCAAACGATGCCTGCGGAATACGATTCACGGTGGCCACGACAGCGACCGGGTAGCCGGCGGGGAAGGCGCCGCCGAGTCCGGAGGTTACCAGGACATCGCCCGGTACGATGTCGGCGTTATTCGGCAGGAACGGCAAGTCAAGCCGGTCGAATTCGCCGGTGCCGTTGGCGATTGTCCGCAATCCGTTGCGGCTTACCTCGACGGGCAACGCATGGCTCGGGTCACTGATCAGGATGGCCTGCGACGTCGTCAGCCCGGTCTGCAATACCTGGCCGATGACACCGTCGGCATCGATGATGGCCTGGCCATTGTAGACACCGTCTTTCTCGCCGAGGTCGATGACAAAGTTGTGGCGGTATGGATTGGCGTCGACCGCCATGATCTCGGCGACGCGGATTTCGTCTCGCAGTCGCGGTCGCGCGTCGAGCAGGTCACGCAGCCGGTCGTTCTCGGCACGCAGTGCCGTCAACTGTTGCAGCTCGGCACGGGTCAGGACGCGCTCGGCGCGCAGCCGGGCCAGTTCGCGCTGCAATTCACTGCGGTCGGCCGTACTCTCCGTTATCCACGCCCACAGGCGAAAGGGTGAATCGACAATGACCTGCAGCGGGTAGACGGCGATGCCGACGCCCTTGCGAATCGTGCTCAGGTGATCCTGGCGATGGTCCAGCACCATCAGCAGGACACTGAGGGCCACACAAACAAGAACGCGAATCCCGAGAGCCGGGATTCGCGCCGGATTCGAGTTGTCACTGCGGTACGTGACCATTGCGAGCTAGCCCAGATTTGCGAGTTGCGACAACCAGGCCCTGAATCAGACTTATTCCAGGCCGAAAACCGATGGCCCGTGTTCGTCCATGAGTTCGATGACCCGTCCGCCGCCGCGCGCGACGCAGGTCATCGGGTCATCGGCGATGACGACGGGGAGCCCCGTCTCTTCCATCAGGAGCTTGTCGAGATCGCGTAGCATGGCGCCGCCGCCGGTCAACACGATGCCGCGCTCGGCAACATCGGCACCCAGCTCGGGCGGGGTCTGTTCCAGCGCCTCCTTGACGGCGCCAACGATACCCTGCAACGGTTCCTGCAGGGCCTCGAGTATTTCATTGCTGTTGAGCGTAAAGCTGCGCGGTACGCCTTCGGAGAGATTGCGGCCTTTCACCGAAATCTCGAGGACTTCCTGGCCCGGGAAGGCGGAACCGATTTCCAGCTTGATGCGCTCGGCGGTGGCTTCACCAATCAGGATGCCGTAGTTGCGGCGCACGTAATTGGTAATGGCTTCGTCGAAGCGGTCGCCGCCAATGCGAACCGATGCAGCGTAGACGATGCCGTTCAGCGAGATGACGGCAACTTCTGAGGTGCCGCCGCCGATATCGAGGACCATCGAGCCGCGGGCCTCGTGCACGGGCATGCCGGCGCCGATAGCCGCAGCCATCGGTTCGTCGATCAGGTAGACCTTGCGGGCGCCGGCCCCTTCGGCGGACTCGCGAATCGCACGTCGCTCGACCTGGGTCGAGCCGTAGGGCACGCAGATCAGCACGCGCGGACTTGGCCGAAAGAAGCGTGACGGATTGGGCTTGCGGATGAAGTGCTGCAGCATCTTCTCCGTGACCGTGAAATCGGCGATGACGCCGTCTTTCAACGGCCGAATTGCCGTGATATTGCCTGGGGTCCTGCCGAGCATGTTCTTGGCCTCTGCGCCAACCGCCTCCACGACCCGGCCGCCCCTGCCGCTGTCCTCCCGGATGGCGACGACGGATGGCTCGTCGAGCACGATCCCGTGGCCGCGCGAGTAGATCAGTGTATTGGCGGTGCCGAGATCGATCGACAGGTCATTGGAGAAATAACCCAGAATGGTCTTGAACATGTGCGGGTAAGTTCCCGAGGTTATGGTTAACGCGCTAATCTAACAATGCGCAGGACATTGCACAAGGCGGCGTGTATCATTGTGGCCGCGCGCACCGCAGGGTGCTTCGCGCGCCGGAAAAAGCAGGAAATCTCCCGTGTCACTCGATAAAGATCAAGTCCAGCACATCGCAGTGCTGGCACGACTCAAATTGGACGATCAGGAATTCGACCAGGCAGTGCAGAAACTGTCGAGCATTGTCGATTTCGTGGATCAGCTCAGCCAGGCCGACACAACCGGGGTCGTGCCGATGGCGCATCCGCTGAACGAGTCGCAGCGTCTTCGCGAAGACCGCGTTACGGAAACCGACGACCGCGATCGGGTGCAGCAGAATGCGGCCGCGGTCGAGGACGGCCTGTACCTGGTACCCAGGGTGATCGAGTGACAGGAATGAGTGATCTGCACCTGAAAACGCTGACCGAAATAGCAGCCGGCCTCGAAGCGGGCGAATTCACGTCGCTCGAAGTGACCGAGTCGCTCCTGGATCGCATCGATTCGAGCGATGACACTTTGAACGCTTTCATAACGGTGACCGGCGAACAGGCGCGGGCGACTGCCGTAGCGGCGGATGCTGCCAGGGCTGCCGGCAAGGCCGGACCGCTGAACGGTTTGCCGCTGGTGCACAAGGATATTTTTTGCACGCGTGACGTACTGACGACCTGTGGCTCGAGGATGCTCGAGAATTTTGTGTCGCCGTATGATGCAACTGTCGTCGAACGCCTGAATGCGGCCGGTGTCGTGACGCTCGGCAAGACCAACATGGACGAGTTTGCGATGGGTTCGTCCAATGAGACCAGCTTCTTCGGCAATGTTCGCAATCCGTGGGATATCGAACGCACACCCGGCGGTTCTTCGGGCGGGTCCGCGGCCGCTGTTGCGGCACGACTGGCTCCGGCCGCGACGGGAACTGATACTGGCGGCTCCATTCGTCAACCCGCCGCGCTGACCGGCACGGTTGGCCTGAAACCGACTTATGGCCGCGTCTCCCGTTACGGGATGATCGCTTTCGCCTCCAGTCTCGACCAGGCCGGTGTCATCACTCGCAGTGCCGAGGATGCCGCGCTGTTGCTCGGGACGATGGCCGGATTCGATGAGCGTGACTCAACCTGTATCGACCACCCGGTGCCGGACTACTCGGCTGCATTGCAGCAATCGCTGGACGGACTGCGCGTTGGCATCGTTCGGCAGCATTTCGATGCGGGCCTCGACGACCAGACCGGCAAAGCGGTCAGGGAAGCGTTGGCAGTGCTGGAGTCGCAGGGCGCGGTGTTGTCCGAGGTTGACCTGCCAAATATCGGTCTATCCGTCCCGACCTATTACGTGGTCGCGCCGGCGGAGTGTTCGTCGAACCTGTCGCGTTTCGACGGCGTGCGTTTCGGCCACCGGGCCAACGATGCGAGCGACCTGTTCGATCTGTACTGCCGCAGTCGCGGCGAAGGCTTCGGCGACGAGGTCAAGCGCCGCATCATGACGGGAACGTATGTCCTGTCGGCCGGTTATTACGATGCGTACTACCTGAAAGCCCAGCAGGTACGCCAGTTGATTGCCGACGATTTCCGGCAGGCTTTTGCGGACGTTGATGTCATTGCCGGCCCGACGGCACCAACGCCGGCGTTCAAGCTCGGCGACAAGACCGATGACCCGATCACGATGTACCTGAACGATATCTACACCATCGGTGCAAACCTGGCTGGCCTGCCCGGTATCTCGACGCCCTGCGGCATGGTGGATGGGCTGCCCGTGGGCCTGCATCTCGTGGGGCCGCACTGGGGCGAGGAGACATTGCTGCGTTGCGCGCACCAGTACCAGGCAGCGACCGACTGGCACACGCGCTGCCCGGAGGCATTCCGGTGAGCGCGGCGTGGGAAGTGGTCATCGGGCTGGAGATACATACGCAGCTCGCGACCCGGAGCAAGATCTTCTCGGGCGCGGCGACGGCCTACGGCGCCGAACCCAACACCCAGGCCTGCCTCGTTGACCTCGGTTACCCGGGCGTGTTGCCGGTGCTGAACAGGGAAGTGGTCCGGATGGCATGCAAGTTCGGGCTGGCGGTGAATGCGCAAATCGCCGAACGCTCGGTGTTTGCGCGCAAGAACTACTTCTACCCGGACCTGCCGAAAGGCTACCAGATCAGCCAGTACGAGCTGCCGATCGTTGGCGCGGGTGAGCTGATGATCAAGGACGACAACGGCAATGAAAAACGTATCGGCATTACCCGCGCACACCTCGAGGAGGATGCGGGCAAGTCGATACACGAAGGATTCGCCGCATCGTCCGGTATCGACCTGAACCGGGCCGGCACGCCACTGCTGGAGATCGTATCTGAGCCGGACATGCGTTCCGCCGGCGAGGCGGTGGCGTACATGCGCAAGATCCACTCGATCGTGCGTTATCTTGGCATCTCCGACGGCAACATGCAGGAAGGCTCGTTCCGTTGCGACGCGAACGTGTCGGTGCGGCCCCGGGGACAGGACGAGCTGGGTACGCGAACCGAATTGAAAAACCTGAACTCGTTTCGTTTCGTTGAAAAGGCAATCAACTACGAGATCGAGCGGCAGATTGACCTGATCGAAGACGGCGGCGAAGTCGTGCAGGAAACCCGCCTGTACGACTCGGACAAGGATGAGACGCGTTCGATGCGCTCGAAGGAAGAGGCGAATGACTATCGTTACTTCCCGGACCCGGACCTGTTGCCGGTGGTTATCGAGCCTGCGTTCATCGAACAGGTTCGCAGCGAACTGCCGGAGCTGCCTGCCGCCAAACAGCAACGATTTGTCGACGAATACGGCATCCGCAATGACGATGCCGATATCCTGACGGTCAGCCGGGCACTGGCTGACTACTATGAGGCAGCCGTTGGCGCGGGCAAGTCGGGCGCCCAGGTGGTTGCTAACTGGGTCATCGGCGACCTGTCGGCCGCGTTAAACCGTGATGGCCTGGAAATCGACAGCAGCAAGGTATCGGCAGTACACCTCGCAGGCTTGTTGGATCGCATCAGCGACAACACGATCTCAGGAAAAATTGCGAAGGAAGTCTTCGACGCCATGTGGTCGGGCGAAGGTACGGCGGACGAGGTCATCGCCGCCAGGGGGCTCAAACAGATCACCGACACGTCGGCCATCGAGGCCATTGTCGATGACGTGATCGCCGCTAACCCGTCGCAGGTGGCCGAATACAAGGCCGGCAAGGACAAGCTGATCGGCTATTTTGTCGGCCAGGTGATGCAAAAGACCGGCGGCAAGGCGAACCCGGGCCAGGTCAACCAGGTGTTGAAATCCAAACTGGGCCAATAAGGCCCGTTCCCGGCGGTATACTCTGCGGCTGCAGCAGGAAAACAACAATAATCCCGGCAAAAGTCGGGTGCAGACTTGCAAGGGGAATAATTAATGATCAGCACATCCAAGAAACTCGCAGCGGAGTTCATCGGCACGTTCTGGCTGGTACTCGGCGGCTGCGGCAGTGCGGTACTGGCAGCCAACTTTCCGGGCTCGGGCGCGGAAAACACCCTGGGCATCGGCCTGGTCGGCGTGTCGCTGGCTTTCGGACTGACGGTACTGACGATGGCCTTCGCCATTGGGCATATATCGGGCTGCCACCTGAACCCGGCTGTCTCGTTCGGTCTCTGGGCCGGTGGCCGGTTTTCGGCGTCCGAGTTGCCCGGCTACGTCATTGCCCAGACACTGGGCGCGATCGTTGCAGCCGCCATACTCTCCTACATCGCCTACGGCAGCATTGGCGGCGACGGTGGGCTGGCCTCGAATGGCTATGGCGAGTTATCGCCGAGCGGCCGCGGCCTGGCGTCCGGCTTCACGACGGAAGTCATCATGACCTTCATGTTCCTCGTCATCATCCTCGGTGCGACGTCGGCGCGGGCGCCGGCCGGGTTTGCACCGATTGCGATTGGCCTCGGCCTGACGTTGATTCACCTGGTCAGCATTCCGGTCACGAATACGTCTGTTAACCCGGCACGCTCAACCGGTCCTGCGTTACTTGAGGGTGGCGCTGCAATCGGGCAGCTGTGGCTGTTCTGGGTAGCACCGATACTCGGGGCTGTCGTTGCCGGATACGTGTACCGGTGGCTCGATCCGCAGGAATGATCGGCTCCGACAACTAGTCGCAGGCGACCTTGTCAAAGGTGTTCTCGCGGGAACCGTCGAGCATCGAGATCGTCGCGGAAAGCGTTTGGCCATGGCGCCGGTAACGGATGGCCTGCGGGTAGTCGTGCTCGGCATTGACGAACAATGCGTTGTTGTCCGAAATTTCCATGCCGACAAAAGACGTCCCGGCCTGGCCTGACGGGTAAGCTGTGTACACGAGCAGGCCGTTCTCGTCGCGGTTGATGCTGAGGACTTCGTAGAAGCTGACGGAGTCGTCACGCACCGACACGGCGAAGCCGGCCATGCTGTTGTCCATGTCCACGACCCATACTTCCCGGGCCTTGTTGTCGGGCGTTGTCCAGCAGCCAGCCAGCCAGGCAAGTTCATGGCCGCCATTGTCCCTGGCAAACAGGATTGCGGGAATGAGCAGCAGCATAGGCCATATCTTCATGTCGTGTCGCCTGTTGGTTGTAGAGGCCGCAAGGCCGGGCCGGATACCTGTAGTGGGCGCTATTCTATTAAATAAGATTAGCTAAATAAGGTCTGCCGGTTCGGGCCCAGCCGGGCGGGATTGGCGCCATATGCACGTGGCTGCGTCCCGGTTGGCTGCAAAATACGCTATTCTAGGAACGAACAACAATAACAAGATCCATAAGAAAAACAGAACAAGGGGAACAAGATGGACGTAACAAGCCTGTTGATTTTTCTCGCTATTGGCGCCGTTGCAGGATGGCTCGCCGGAACGCTCATCAAGGGCGGCGGCTTCGGCCTGCTTGGTAACATCGTCATCGGCATCATTGGCGCTTTTGTCGGCGGCTTTCTCGCCGGCGTACTGGGGCTCTCAGCCTCCGGTCTCGTGGGCTCGATCGTGCTTGCGACGGTCGGCGCGATTGTGTTCCTGTTTATCGTTGGCCTTATCAAGAAAGCCTGACGGTCCCATTATGCAATTTAAACAACTGGCATTGGCGGCCGTCCTGGCCGTCTTTGCACTCCCTGCACACGCGCAGGCTGACAAGTCCGATCATCCCCTCGTATCCCCGTATGAGGGGTCCATCGTGCGCAGAAAAGATGTGAAGGAGTTCGACGAATACCAGGCGTTCACCGGCATGGACGACACCGGCAAGGAACCGATGTCGATCGACCTCGAAGGCAGGGTCACCAAGCTGCTGTACACGACGCCGAAAGACCGGTCGATTCTCGAAGTCTTTCGCAACTACGAAGCGGCAGTCCTGCAGGCGGGCGCGGAAATTATCTATAGCTGCGACCAGGGAAAATACGAATGCGCCAGGAGCTATGCCGGCCCGACATTCCAGAAAGTATCCGACATTCATTCGATGCAGAACCTCGCCGGCCGCTACCTGTTGGCTCGCCTCGAGCAGAATGAAAGCACGGCCTATATCGCGATCGCCGTCGGGGCTGCATCCACGACCGTGCACGTCGTGGAAGTTAAAGCGATGGATACCGGCATGGTGACGCTGGATGCCGAGGCGCTGGGTAAAGGGCTGGATGCGCGCGGCTACGTCGTGGTTGAGGGAATCTATTTCGATACCGACAAGGCAAGCATGCAGCCGCGTTCATCCGCGGCTTTGACAGAAATGGCGAGCTTGCTAAAGACGCGGCCGGAGCTCGCCGTGTATGTCGTCGGCCATACGGACTCACAAGGCACGTTCGCGCACAACCAGGCGTTGTCCGAAGCGCGAGCAAAAGCCGTGGTGGAAGCGCTGGTGGCGGAGCACGGCGTACCACAAGGGCGCCTGCAAGCACACGGTGTCGGTCCGCTGGCGCCGCAGGCAAGCAACGCGGATGACAATGGTCGTGCCAGGAACCGGCGTGTGGTGCTGGTTGCCCGATAAGTCTTAAGAGCAGGTATAGCGGATATGTCCGAGCACAAACTGGGAGCCGAGCTGAAGCGCTACGCCGTCATCAGCCTGTACCTGTTCATTTGCTTCACCGTGATCATGCTGTATGGCAAGTCGCAATCCGCAGACGAATCGGTTTCGCTGGTCAATTTCGGGCTGGCGCTCGGCAAGGCGCTGCTGCTCGGCAAATTTATTCTTATCGGCGAGGTCCTGGGTACCGGCACGCGGATGCAGGTACCAACACTGGTGCACCGCATCGCCTGGCGTTCGATCGCAATGCTGGTCGTCCTCCTCGTCTTCAAGCTGATCGAAGAAATCATTATCAACATGGTGCACTCGGTGCCGGTCAGCGAGTTGTTTACAGAGCTGATGAAGCACTCCTGGCTCAGCCTGCTGGCGCCGCCGCTGTTGATGCTGTTGATTCTCGTGCCGATGATCACCGTCATCGAGTTGGGTTACGCTTTGGGCAAGGACGGCCTCAGGGAGCTGTTTGCCAAAGACCAGCGCTAACCTTTGCGATCCTGCAGTGGCAAATGGTAGAAGTGGTTGAATTCAGTTTCGATGTAATCTGCAAAGGCCTCGCCCCTGACGAATCCGGCCTTGCGATATAGCGATACCGCGGCGGCAAACGCGGCGCCTGTTCCGGTTTCCAGGCTTAATCGTCGCAAACTTCGTTGCCGCGCAACGTCGACAATATAAGCGAGCAATGCCGCCGCGACGCCCTGGCGCAGATAGGCAGGCGCCGTGCGCATGGACTTCAGTTCTCCCGCATCGTCGTCGAGCTGTTTCAATGCCGCAATACCGGCGAGTTCGTTCCCGTCCCACGCGGACCATACAGTAACGTTGCTTTGCCTCAGTCCCGATAAGTCCAGCGCAAACGAAAGTCCCGGCGGTGAATCGTCGCGCATCCCGCCAACGTGCATTTCCAGCAGTTCGCGTACGGCGTCACTGCAGAGGTCATCCTGCCGAATCTGGAAAGAACTCATCGATCGCCGGGCGGCTGTTGCCGATCATTTGTTGCCATTCCTGCATCATAGCCGTGTACGCGGATTCGCTGAAAGTGTCCTGCAATTCGCAATTGCCGGCAGCCGACAATCCGGTCAGCTGGTAGCAAACCGTGACGGTCGAGCCACCGGCGCCACTGTCTGCGACCAGGACTTCGACCGTGCCGGTAAAGAGTTCCGGCGTAACCCTGACGTACTTCGCCCGTCGCCGGGCCTGATCGAATTCGCTGACCAGCCAGTAGGTGTCAGAGCCGCGATTGGTCGTGACAAACACGGTGCCGGCCTCGATGCCATTGCCGTGCAGAAATCGCGGCTCCCATTCGGCAATCCAGATTTTTTCACCCGGCGCGGTGAACAGCAGCAGCGCATTGTCCGGCGGCAAGTCGACCTGCAACGTTCCGCTTCGATGAACGGTCAACGCCGCAAATTCGTCAGCGCCTTGCGCCACGGCGCCGCCACTGCTGGTAACTGATGCCGCGGTCAACGCGGCGCATACCTTGAGCACTGTCATCGGGTGTCCCTCGTATCGGCCAGGAACGGTTATAATGTTACCGAGGTAACAAAAAGTCAAATTAGCGCGGCTGTGGCAGGCGACGCCAACCGTGACCGCAATGGTTTGCTGCCCGGGACAGCCGTGCTAAGCTATAGAGTCAATAATATAAAGAAATATTTATATATTAATGCACCCGTCAACCGAGAAACTCCTGGTTCACCTGAAGGCCCTGTCCGACCCGGTGCGTTTGCGCCTGCTCGCTTTGTGTGTGCGCGGCGAAGCTACCGTTTCAGAGTTGACGAGCGTCATGAGACAAAGCCAGCCGCGGATTTCACAGCACCTGAAACAGCTTTGTGACGCGGACCTGCTGGAGCGCTTTCGCGACGGTCATTTCGTTTACTACCGGGTACCGCTGGATCGTAAACACGCCGCTGAGCGGCGCCGCCTGTTTGCATTGCTGCCTGCGACAGAAACGCAATTCGAAGCTGACTTCGAACGGCTTTGCGAGATGCGTGCGGAGCAGGGATTGCCGGTGCCGGAACAGGAAAATGAAGCGGTTCGACGCCTGCACAGGGCATTGATCGAACTGACGGTCGCAGCACCGCTTGGCGACCTGCTGGATATCGGCAGCGGCCAGGGAAAAATCCTGAAGCTGCTTGGCTCGCGGGCACAGCGTGCGGTAGGCGTCGACATTGATGCGGATGCGCGGCAGATGGCGCGGGCAGAGTTGTTGCTGGCGGGTGTCGAGAACTGCAGTTTACGCAATGGCGATATGTACGACCTGCCGTTTGCCGATGGCGAGTTCGACACCGTTGTGCTCGACGACGTACTCGGCAACGCGAGGCGGCCGATGACCGCAATCGCCGAAGCCAGCCGGCTGCTCAAGCCGGGCGGGCGATTGTTGATCCTCGGTCGGGCCGAAGCGGCCAAAGCAGACCGCTTTGGCGACCAGTTGACCGTCTGGTGCCGCACGGCGAAGTTGCGCCTGGCACCCCCACGCAAGATCCCGAGCAAGGACCCGCAATGGTTGCTGGCAGTAGCAACGCCGGCTGACAGCAAGGAGGCAGCAGCATGAACAAACCGGTAGCAGTATCTTTCGAGTTTTTTCCGCCGCACGACGAGCAGATGGAGAAAACACTCTGGCAGTCCATCAAGCGGCTTGCCGGTCTGCATCCGCGATTCGTATCCGTTACCTATGGCGCGGACGGGTCCACGCGAGAGCGAACGCACAATGCAGTTGCGCGTATCGTGCAGGATACCGACCTGACAGCGGCGCCGCACCTGACCTGTATCGGTGCGAGCCGCGACGAAATCGACGACATCGCGCGGCGATACTGGGACATGGGCGTGCGGCACCTGGTGGCATTGCGCGGCGACCCGGAACCCGGCAGCGACGGCTACCAGCCGCGACCAGGCGGCTACGCCTATGCCGCGGACCTCGTTGCCGGCCTGAAACGCGTCGCTGATTTCGACATATCGGTCGCGGCTTACCCGGAAGTGCACCCGGAAGCGCCGGACCCGTTGTTCGATCTCGACAACCTGAAGCGCAAGCTGGATGCCGGCGCCTCGCGTGCCATAACGCAGTTCTTTTTCGACGTTGACGTGTTCCTGCGGTTTCGCGATCTCGCGGCAGCGGCCGGCATCGAGTCAGCCATCGTGCCCGGCATACTGCCGATCACCCGCTTTCCGCAGCTGGAACGCTTTGCATTGCGCTGCGGCGCCAGTGTCCCGGCGTGGCTGCGCGACCGCTTCGTGGGCCTCGAAAACGATGCTGAAACGCGGCAGATGATTGCGGCCAGTATTGCAATCGACCAGGTGCACAAGCTGCAGTCAGAGGGACTGAACGAGTTTCATTTCTACACGCTGAATCGCTCCGAACTGACCTACGCCATTTGCCATGCGCTCGGTGTTCGAGCCGCAAGCGCTGCTGCCTGAGTTCTTCGCCATGGAACGCAAACAACGTATTCACGAACTTTTCGCGGCCCTGCAACAGCGGATTCTGCTGCTCGACGGTGCGATGGGCACGATGATCCAGGGCTACGGCCTCAGCGAGGAAGACTATCGCGGCGAACGTTTTGCCGACTGGCAGAGTGATCTGCGCGGCAACAACGATCTGCTGTCGATTACCCGGCCGCAGGTCATCCGGGATATTCACCGCCAGTTTCTTGCGGCCGGCGCGGACATCATCGAGACGAACACGTTCAACTCCAATGCGCCGTCGATGGGCGACTACGCCATGCAGTCGCTGGTACCCGAGCTGAATCTTGCCGCGGCCCGACTCGCGCGCGAGTGTGCCGATACGCACGCCAGCGAGGTTGGCAGCCCGCGCTGGGTTGCCGGAGTACTGGGGCCGACCAATCGCACAGCGTCAATTTCGCCGGACGTCAACGATCCCGGCTATCGCAACATCCATTTTGGTGAGCTGGTGGAGACCTACCAACAGGCGGTTGCTGCACTGCTGGAGGGCGGCGTCGACTTCCTGATGGTGGAAACCATCTTCGATACGCTGAATGCGAAAGCGGCAATTTTCGCGATCAAGCGCGGATTCGAAGCCGCCGGGGTCGAAGTGCCGGTCATGATTTCCGGCACCATCACTGACGCGTCCGGCCGCACGCTCTCCGGGCAAACGGGCGAGGCGTTCTGGAATTCCGTGCGGCATGCAGACCCGTTCATGATCGGTTTCAACTGCGCGCTTGGTGCAAAGGATCTGCGGCCGTATGTTGACGAACTGGCGCGGGTTGCCGACACCGGCGTCAGTGCGCACCCGAACGCCGGGTTGCCGAATGAATTCGGTGAATACGACGAATCGCCCGAAGCAATGGCAGAGGTTGTCGGCGAGTTTGCCCGCAGCGGCCTCGTCAACATGGTCGGCGGCTGCTGTGGTACACGGCCCGAGCACATCCGGGCATTGTCCGGGGCAGTCCGGGATGTATCGCCACGCAAGGTCGCGAAAGTGCCGGTGCGCTGCCGGGTATCCGGGCTCGAGCCGCTGAATATCGGGCCGGACGACCTGTTCGTCAATGTCGGCGAACGCTGCAATGTCACCGGTTCCGCCATTTTCCGGCGCCTTATCGAAGCTGATGACTACGCCGCGGCGGTACAGGTCGCCCGCGAACAGGTGGCCAATGGCGCCCAGATCATCGACGTCAACATGGACGAAGGCATGCTGGACTCCGAGAAGGCCATGCAGACCTTCCTGAACCTGATAGCGTCGGAACCGGACGTCGCGCGGCTGCCGATCATGATCGACTCGTCCAAGTGGTCGGTTATCGAGACCGGTCTGCGTTGTGTACAGGGCAAAGCCATCGTCAATTCCATCAGCCTCAAGGAGGGCGAGGAAGCTTTCGTCGCACAGGCGCGCCTCGTGCGCGACTATGGTGCCGCGGTCATCGTCATGGCGTTCGACGAACAGGGGCAGGCCGACACGGTTGAGCGCAAAGTCGAGATCTGCAAACGCAGCTACCGGATCCTGACAGAGGTCGTTGGCTTTACGCCGTCGGATATCATCTTCGATCCGAATATTTTTGCCGTGGCCACTGGCATCGAGGAGCACTCACGCTACGGCCTTGACTTCATCGACGCGACCCGGCTGATCAAGGAGGCTATGCCCGATGTCCTGGTCAGTGGCGGCGTCAGTAACGTGTCGTTCTCGTTTCGTGGCAACAATATCGTTCGCGAGGCGATTCACTCGGTGTTCCTGTACCACGCTATTCGCGCGGGAATGGGCATGGGAATCGTCAACGCCGGCCAGCTGGCGATCTACGAAGACCTGCCTGCGGAATTGCGCGATGCGGTCGAGGATGTCGTGCTGTATCGCAGCGACGAGGCGACCGAGAAACTGCTGGAGATCGCGGAGAATTATAAAGGGCAGGCGGCCGGCGCCAGGGCTCGGACCGAGGACCTGTCATGGCGTGAGCTGCCTGTCGAAAAGCGCCTCGAGCACGCATTGGTCAAAGGTATCGATGAATACATCATCGAGGATACCGAGGAAGCACGGCTCGCAGCCGAGCGGCCGCTCGCCGTTATCGAGGGACCACTGATGGCCGGCATGAACGTCGTCGGCGACCTGTTCGGCGACGGCAAGATGTTCCTGCCGCAGGTGGTCAAGTCGGCGCGTGTCATGAAAAAGGCTGTCGGACATCTCGTGCCGTTTATCGAAAAAGAGCAGGGCGGTGATGTCAGCAGCAACGGCAAAATCGTCATGGCGACCGTCAAGGGCGATGTCCATGACATCGGCAAGAACATCGTCGGCGTTGTCCTGCAATGCAACAATTTCGAGGTTATCGACCTGGGCGTGATGGTGTCCTGCGAAAAGATCCTGGAGACAGCGCGACGCGAGAACGCCCAGATCATCGGTCTGTCAGGATTGATTACGCCATCGCTGGACGAGATGGTGCACGTTGCCAGTGAGATGCAACGGCAGGCATTCGAACTGCCGTTGTTGATTGGCGGTGCCACGACGTCGCCGGCACATACCGCGGTCAAGATTGAGCCGCAGTACAAGGGACCGGTTCTCTACGTCAAGGACGCTTCGCGTTCAGTAGGAATCGCGCAGGCATTGATTGAACCCGCCACACGTGATGCCCTGGTCAACAAGGCGCGCAAGGAAAACGAGCGCCGCCGCGAGCAGCACTCGAAAAAGAAACGGCTTGCGCCGCAACTGGCATTGCGCGATGCACGCGAACGTCGCCACCGGTGTGACTGGTCGAGCTACGAGCCGCCGGCACCGGCATTGCAGGGCACGCGGGTTCTGCAGGACATCGATCTCGATTCGTTGCGGAATTACATCGACTGGATGCCATTCTTCAATGCCTGGGAGTTCCACGGCAAATTCCCCAACATCCTGGACGACAAGATTGTCGGGGAAGCGGCACGGTCGCTGTTTGCCGATGCGACCGCGATGCTGGACCAGATAATCGCCGAGCGCTGGCTGCAGGCAAAGGCCGTGGTCGGGTTGTTCCCGGCGAATTCGGACGGCGACGATGATGTATACGTGTATGCAAACGAACAGCGCGACGAGGTCGCCGCCCGCCTGTGCCATTTGCGGCAACAGCGCAGCAAGGATGCCGGTCAGCCGCAGTATTGCCTGGCAGACTATGTTGCACCGGCCGCGAGCGGCAAGGCGGACTATATCGGCGCTTTCGCCGTGACCGCGGGCATCGGCATCGAGGAACACGTCGAGCGGTTCGAAGCGCAGCACGATGACTACAGCGCCATCATCCTGAAAGCGCTGGCGGACCGGCTGGCCGAAGCGTCGGCCGAGTACCTGCATGAACGCGTGCGCAAGGAATTCTGGGGCTATGCGCCACGGGAACAATTGTCGAACGATGAGCTGATTCGCGAGGCCTACAAAGGAATTCGCCCGGCACCCGGCTATCCGGCCTGCCCCGATCATACGGAGAAGGCCAAGCTCTGGGAGTTGCTCGATGTCGAACAGAGCATCGGTATGCGGCTGACCGAGTCGTTTGCGATGTACCCGACAGCCGCCGTCAGCGGCTTCTACTACTCGCACCCGGAAGCGCGGTATTTTGCCGTGGGCAAGATCGATCGCGACCAACTGGAATCGTATGCCGAACGAAAAGGCATCAGCCGTGTCGAAGCGGAGAAGTGGCTGATGCCGATCCTGGGATACGAACCAAATGTCGCCGACGTTGCCTGAATCGAGAAGCAGGAAAACCAATAAGGGTCAGAGCCCTTTTCGAACATTTTTTGACGGAGCCGGAGTGCAAATTCGTCCAAAAAGGGCTCTGACCCCTTTTTGTTGGTGTCTGTTGCTGTTTGCTGGCGCCGCGTTGGCCGACAATTACAGCGACGCACGTGCCGAACTTGTCGAGGCCTACCAGGCCGGTGAATTTCCCGCGATGGTGCGGGCGGCCGAAAATGCACTGGCGGCCCGCCCGGGATACCCCGGTGCGCTGTTCAATCTCGCTTATGCGACGTCACTGAACGGCGGGCACGCAGAGGCGCTGGCGATTCTGCAGGGCCTTGCCGAGCAGGGCGTCGACTACGGTGTGGCGGACGCCGATGAGCTGGCCGCGCTGCAGGAGTTGCCGAAATGGCCGCAGTACGCTGCCACGATCGCTGAACTGAACACGCCGGTTGGCGAAGCGGCGGTTGCATTTCGCCACGCCACCGGCGACTTCGTGCCCGAAGGTATCGTCGTCGATGGTGAAACGGCGTGGATCGGCAGCGTCCGCCATGGCTACATCGAGCGCCTCGGCCCCGAGCCGGTAAGACTGAGCGATCCGGGGGCGGGTGGCCACTGGAGCGTCTTCGGCATGCATGCCGGACCGCAAGGTGGCCTCTGGTATGCAAGTGCCGCGGTTCCGCAGTTCGTCGATATCGATGCGGAGAGCCAGGGCCGGACCGGCCTGTTCCGGCTGGACCCGGACACCGGAGAAACAACGGTCCGGGCCGTACTGCCGGACACGGATACCGAACAGGTGCTGGGTGACTTTGTCTTCGTCGGTGAGGAAACGATTTACGCGACCGAAAGCCTGACCGGGGCGCTATATCGCTACTCGATTTCCGATAACGAGTTCACCGAAGTGATTGCGCCCGGGAAGCTGCGATCGATGCAAGGGCTGGTGCTCGATGCTTCCGGCAGGTTCCTGTACGTTGCCGACTACGTCGGTGGTCTGTACCGCGTCGATCTTGACGACTACAGTACGCAAAAAGTGTCCGCGCCGGCGAACATCAACCTGTTTGGCATCGACGGCCTGTACCGGCACAGCGATCGCCTGATCGCGATACAAAACGGCGTTCAACCGAATCGCGTTGCGGCCTTCGACCTCGCGGACGACGGCCTGGCGGTAACAGCCGTGAAAGTGCTGGCGCGCAGCCTCCCGGAATTCGACGAGCCGACACTGGGCACCGTGGTTGGCGATGAGTTCCTGTTCGTGGCCAACAGTCACTGGAATCGCTTTGACCGCGACGGCAATCTGCCGCCGGACCTGCAGGGGCCGGTTATCCTGCGGCTGCAGCTATAGCGCCAGGTCAATGAGCAGCGGCAGGTGATCGGAGCCGTTGGCGCGTCCGGCCCGCGTGTCGAGCACGATGAGTTCGCCGGATACCAGGCAGTGATCGATCGGAATGGCCGCAAACGGCAGCCGCCTGGGCCAGGTAGGAGCGACGCCGTGGCCGAGGCGCGTATTGCGCAAGCCGGAGACGCTTTCGAGTTCGCGGTAATGATGCGCCCACATCGTGATATTCAGGTCGCCTACCAGCACGCGGGGTCCCGTGGTCCCTGCCAGCAATGCGGCGATGCTCTGTAGTTGTTCATTGCGGCTGGCTGTCATTTCCCGGCCGAGCGGCGGGACCGGGTGGGTGGTCACGAAAGTGACCTGCCGGCCGCCGATATCCTGGCGGACGACGAGCGTCGGCAGTTTCAGCGGCGGACTCTCGATGATCTCGACATCCAAAAGCGGCTCCTTCGCGTACACGGCAATGCCGAAGTTGTCGTCGCGCGGAACCGCAAGCCTGTAGGGCAGCTCGTCCTCGATCACCCGCAAGGCGTCCACCCAGCGCGAGTCGATCTCCTGCAGAAAAACGATATCCGGCGCGCTGGCACGGATCTGCGCGACGACCTGCCCGGGTGCATTGTCATGACCCAGCACATTGGCTTGCAGCAGCGTGAGCGTGCGTGCACCGACCGGCGTGGCGTTGCCGGCCGGCAAGTACCACGGCGCGAGCGGCAGGAAATTGACTACCGCCAGCGCGAGCATGCCGCCGCACCAGCGACGGTTGCGCAAAACGGCGAAGACCACTGCAAATAACAGCGCACAGACAAAATACTGCAGCCGAAAATGTGAGAACAACTCCAGCCACGAATGCAGCGAATTGAACAGTGTGGCGATCGAAAACAGTGCAGTCAGGAACGCGCCTGCCTGGACCAGGCCGATCAGCAAGAGGGGCAGTCCCGTCGTTTGGCGATGGCAACGCTGCGGACGCTGCCATCGCCGGCATCGTAGAGTTGCAGGCGGCCGCGCGGCGAGGCAATGCCGACAATGTGTTTCAATGCCTCGACGGCCATCATCGTGCCGATGACACCGGGAACCGGCGCCAGTACGCCGTTGCCGGCACAATTGTCGAGCGACTCGTCGGCGTCGTCGTAGAGGCAGCGGTAGCACGGGGAGCCAGCGTAGTCCGGGCCAAAGACCGCTACCTGGCCTTCTAGCCGGATTGCCGACCCGGATACCAGGCAGCAACCAGCGGCGACACAGGCGTCATTGACCAGGAAGCGCGTCGCAAAGTTGTCGGTGCCGTCGAGCACGATGTCGACATCCGCCACTGCCGTTGCCAGTGCCGCGGTGTCGAGCCGCTCGTCGATGACGGTAATCGCAATGTCCGGGTTCAGCATCGACAGCCTGTCTGCTGCCGTCGCGGCTTTGTTCCTGCCCACATCGTCGGGACCAAACAATACCTGGCGGCCGAGATTGGTGACGTCGACGGTATCGAAATCGTTGAGCAGCAGGTGCCCGACACCGCTGGAGGCAAGATAACTCGCAGCCGCACAACCGATGCCGCCGACGCCGATCAGCAGAACACGCGCCGAACCGATCTGCCGCTGGCCGGCCTCGCCGACCTGTGCAAGGGCATGATGGCGCGCGTGCCGGTTCACTAGCCGGCTGTGACTTCCACGATGGTGACGGGCTCGAGCGGCACGTCCTGGTGGCCACCCGAATTGCCGGTGGCGACCGCCGCGATCGCATCGACGACATCCATGCCATCGGTGACCCGGCCGAACACCGCATAACCGAAGTCACGGCCGCCATGGTTCAGGAAATCGTTGTCGCGCAGGTTGATGAAGAACTGGGACGTAGCGCTGTCAACGACATTGGTGCGTGCCATCGCCAGCGTGCCACGTGCATTGCCCTCGCCGTTGTCCGCTTCATTCTTGATCGGGTCACGGGTGGGCTTGCTGTTCATGTCGGCATCCATGCCACCGCCCTGGATCATGAAGTTGGGAATGACGCGATGAAAAATCGTGCCGTTGAAGTGGCCGTCGGCAACGTACTGGCGAAAATTCTCGCAGGATACTGGCGCTTTCTCTTCAAACAGTTCTACTGAAATATCGCCGTGGCTCGTCTTAATCGTGATCATGTTCTCTCGCTTTGTATCGGGCAGTGGTCATTCGTGGGTGGCCAGCGTAATCGTCAACGCAGGCAATGTCACCCCATCCGTCGGCAACCAGGATGTTCGCGACGGCCGTACGCTGGTCATTGCCGTGCTCCAGCAGGAACAGGCCGCCATCGGCCAGGAGGCCGCGGCAATCGCGCGACAGGCAGCGAATGGCGTCGAGGCCGTCGCTGCCCGATGTGAGTGCCAGGCCGGGTTCGGCCGCAAGGGCCGCAAGTGCGGCATCGCCTTCTGCCACATACGGCGGGTTGGAGAGGATCAGGTCAAACCGTTCGCCGGCCACCGGCTCCGTCCAGTGACCCTGCACGCAAGTCACATTGGCCAGGTTCAGCTGTCGAACGTTATTGCGTGCAACCGCGAGGGCATCGGCGCTGGCATCGGTTGCAACGACGGCGCAGGCTGGTCGTTCGCTGGCAATGGCAACGGCGATTGCGCCGCTACCCGTGCCGAGATCGAGAATGCGCCACCCGGCATCGCGCGGAATCTCGCGCAAGGCGTGCTCCACCAGCAACTCGGTCTCCGGGCGCGGCACCAGTGTTGCCGGTGATACCTGCAACTCCAGCGACCAGAATTCCCGCGTTCCGGTGATATAGGCCATCGGCACACCGGCAATGCGCCTGGCCAGCGCCTCGTCGAGTCGCGCAACTGCGAGTTCATCGAGTGTGTCCTCCGGGTGCGCATACAGGTAGCTTCTGGGCATGTCGATGCTGCGGGCGACCAGCATCTCGGCGTCCAGCCGCGCGGAATCGCTGCACGGCTGCAGCCTCTCGGTCGCCAAGGCAATGGCGGACGCTATGGACAGGGGTTCGGTTGTTGACGGCATGATGCTGAATCGGAACTATACGCGCATGAAAATCTATTCCAACATCCTGGAAATGGTCGGGCGAACCCCGATGCTCGAAGTGCACAATCTCGACACCGGCCCCTGCCAGCTGTTCCTGAAGCTCGAACTGATGAATCCCGGCGGCTCCGTCAAGGACCGTATCGGTATCTCGATGATCGAGGAGGCCGAGCGTCGCGGCGACATCAAGCCTGGTGACCTGCTGGTGGAGGCCACTGCCGGCAATACCGGAATTGGTCTTGCGCTGGTCGCCGCGCAAAAGGGTTACCGGCTGTTGCTGGTCATCCCGGACAAGATGAGCCAGGAGAAAATATTCAATTTGCGGGCGATGGGCGCGGAGGTCGTGTTGACGCGCTCGGACGTGGCCAAGGGCCACCCGGAGTATTACCAGGACCTGGGCCGGTCGATTGCAGCGGAGCGGGGCGCCTACTTTATCAACCAGTTCGGCAACCTGGACAATCCACTGGCGCATGAGCAAACGACGATGCCGGAAATCCTCGAACAGATGGATGGCAAGCTGGACGCGATCGTCCTTGGCGTCGGGTCCAGCGGCACCGTCAGCGGCATCTGCAAGTACCTGAACGAGCATGCGCCCGACGTCGATGTCATTCTCGCCGATCCGGTCGGTTCTATTCTTGCGGAGTACATCAACGAAGGCACGCTGAGCGACAAGAGCAGCAGCTGGCTGGTCGAAGGCATCGGCGAGGATTTTATCCCGGAGATTGCCGACTTCTCGCGAGTTACAAAGGCTTATGCCATCAGCGATGCCGAGTCCTTCGCCGCCGCGCGAGACCTGTTGCGATCCGAAGGGCTGCTGGCCGGTTCGTCGTCGGGTACATTGCTGGCAGCGGCATTGAAATACTGCCAGGAGCAGAACGAAGCCAGGCGCGTTGTCACCTTCGCCTGCGACACGGGCAACAAGTACCTGTCGAAGCTGTACAACGATTTCTGGATGGAAGACCAGGGCTTCATCACGCGCGAACAGCAGGGTGATCTCCGCGACCTGGTCGGTCGTCCGCACGGCGAGCGCGCAACGATTACCGTCGGTCCGAACGACGTTCTGACGACGGCACACAATCGGCTGCGCAATGCCGGTTTTTCACAATTGCCGGTCATGGACGACGGCAAGCTCGTCGGCATCGTCACCGAAGACACGATCATCCAGCACGTGTTCGGCAGGCCGGAGCTGATGAATTCACCGGTCGCAGAAGCCATGGAGTCCGCGTTCATCAAGCTGGAAGCCGATACCAGCATCAATAACCTGGTTGCGATGCTGAGCGTACAACCGTATGCGGCCATCATGGATGGCGACGAGTTCGTCGGCCTGATTACCCGTTCGGACGTTCTGAACTACCTGCGCCGGCAGATGTAGTCAGGCAGGCGCATAGCGCGGCGTGGGGAGTTCCTCCTCGAGAACTTAAGCGCAGCGCAGCGAGCCGTGCTACCAGATCAATGAACCATTTAGTTGGCGCGGTGGTGCTACCAGGACCCGAGGAGGAACTCCCCACGCCGCGCTATGCGCCGGGCGCACCTGTTCCGCACCGGCTAGTCCTCCAGCGAGGCGAGCCGGTCAGCCTGGTATTCGCTGGTCAGCGGGTCGATGACCTGGGCCAGGTCGCCTTCGAGAATTTCATCCAGCTTGTACAGCGTCAGGTTGATGCGATGGTCGGTTACCCGGCCCTGGGGATAGTTGTAGGTCCGGATGCGTTCCGAGCGATCGCCGGAACCGACCAGTGAACGCCGCTGTTCGGCCTGTTCGGTTTCCTGTGCAGCAATTTCTGCGTCCAGCAGGCGCGCCTGCAACAGCGACATGGCCCGCGCCCGGTTCTTGTGTTGCGAGCGCTCGTCCTGGCATTCGACGACGATCCCGGTTGGCAGGTGCGTCAGGCGTACCGCCGAATCGGTCTTGTTGACATGCTGACCGCCTGCGCCGGACGCGCGGTAGGTGTCGACACGCAGGTCCGCGGGGTTGATTTCTTTCGCCTCGACTTCGTCGGGCTCGGGCAACACGGCGACGGTGCAGGCCGATGTGTGGATGCGGCCCTGTGACTCGGTCGCCGGTACGCGCTGCACACGGTGTGCGCCCGACTCAAACTTGAGACTGGCGAAAATGCCATTGCCGGTGATGCGGCTGATGATCTCCTTGTAGCCTCCGTGTTCGCCTTCGCGGGCGCTCAGGATTTCGACATTCCAGTTTTTTTCCTCGGCGAATTTCGAATACATGCGAAACAGGTCGCCGGCGAAAATGGCCGCTTCGTCGCCACCGGTACCGGCGCGCACTTCGAGATAGACGTTGCTGCCGTCGTGCGGGTCGGGCGGTATCAGCGACTCTTGCAGCTCCAGTTCGAGTTCCTCGCAACGGGCCGTTGCCGTCCGCAGCTCGTCCTCGCCCATCTCGCGCACTTCCGGGTCGCTGTCAGCGGCCATCTCTTCGGCTGCAGCCATGTCGGTCTGCAGGCTTGCGTAGTCGGCAAACAGCTTGACGACGGGACCAATGCGCGCGTACTCCTGGGACAGCTCGCGGTAGCGGTTCTGGTCATTAATGACTTCCGGTTCGGCCAACAGGCCCTCGAGTTCTTCGTGGCGGCCGCGGACAGCTTCCAGTTTGTGTCGAATGGACTCTTTCAAGCGGTATCTTCTTCATCGAGGTCGAAAAGTGTGCGCGCCGCGGCAATTATCTGCTCGTTCGACTGTTCGCCCGCTTCGCGCAGGCGGACTGTCGGACTGTGCAGCAACTTCTTCATCATTGCACCTGTTGCGTATTCGATCAGATCGTCGCCGCTCATGCCGCTGGCAAGCCTTCGGCGAGCCTGTTCCGCAACTTCGTCACGAACTGCCTGGCCATGGTCACGCAGCGCGGTGATGATCGGGTTGGCCTCCTTGGCACGCTCCATTGCCGTATAGCGCTTGATCTCGAGATCGAGAATGCGGTGGGCATCGATGGCGGCTGCCTCGCGGCTGCCCTGGCCTTCCTGGATGACTTTTTGCAGGTCGTCGACGCTGTACAGGTAGACGTCGTCCAGTTCCGCCACTGCCTGCTCAATGTCACGGGGCACGGCAATGTCGACAGCAAATATCGGCTTGCGCCTGCGGGCGCGGCTGGCTGCGGCCATTTGTGCGCGGGAGAGGATGGGTTCGGGGCTGGCGGTTGACGTGATCAGGATGTCGGCCTCCGGCAAGGTGCCTTCGAGCTCGGACAGCGGCACTGCGTAGCCGCCGAACTGGCTGGCCAGCTGCCTGGCCCGGTCGAGATCACGGTTGGCCACGAACAGGCGCCCGAGCTGTTTTGCGGACAGGTGCCGGGCCACCAGTTCGATGGTCGACCCGGCACCGACGAGCAGCGCCGTATGTTGCGAAAAACCGGCGAAGAATTGCTGTGCGAGGCTGACAGCTGCCGACGCGACAGACACCGGGCTGGCGCCGATCTCGGTTTCCGTGCGCACCTTCTTGGCCACCGAAAAGGTGTGCTGGAACAGTGCGCCGAGGTGCCTGCCGACGGAGCCGGCCCGTTCGGCATCGCGGACGGCGTCCTTCAGCTGGCCGAGGATCTGCGGTTCGCCGAGCACCATCGAGTCCAGGCCACAGGCGACCCGGAATATATGTCGAATGGCCTGTTCCTGGTCCAGCGAAAACAGCGAGTCGGCAAAGGCCGGGTCGAGGTTGCCTTCGTCGTGCAACCAGTTGCGTAGTTCGTCACGGCCGGCGTCGCCGGAAATGACGTAGAATTCAGTACGATTACAGGTAGATAGCAGCACCGCTTCGTCTATGTCCTGCATTTCCTTCAGGCGAGCCAGGGCCCGGCCTATCTGCTCGCCGGCGAACACAATTTGTTCGCGTACTTCGACAGGTGCCGTGGTATGGTTCAGCCCGAGAATTTGCAGCCGCATAGAATGCAATTGTAAGCGAACTGATGGCGTTGTTGCTTGTCTCTGTTACATGTATGCCGCATGGCGGCGATTTAACCGAATCACCCGTAGAACAGTAATGCATCATTTCAACCGACTAATCTCCCTGCTCGCCATTGTCGCGATGCTGGCCTCACCCGGGCTCGACGGCGCACGGGCAGAGAACGACAACGGGATTGAGGCCGCCGGCCACCTGATCGAGGGCGAGAATGCGCTGCAGGCAGGCGAGTACCTGACGGCGGCGCAGGAATACCGCAAGGCGGCCGAGCTCAGCGACAATGTTGACGTCGCCCGCAAGGCGACGCATATCGCGTTGCGGCTGGGCTTCAACGACGAAGCGCTGCTGTCGGCGGCCCGGTGGATAGAGCTGGACGAGTCGGATGACGAAGCGCGCGTCCTGTACACGCAATTGCAGATTCGTACCGGCAACATCCGCGAGGCGGAAAAGGCGATCAAGGAACTGGTCGATCTGGATGACGAAAATGCCGACCGGCGCCTCGTGTCGCTGCTGCCGATGTTGTCCGAGGAAGACCCGCAAAACGCAGACTTGTTGATGCGTGAACTGGCGAAGCCATTCCGCAAGTCGGCGCCGGCCAACTACGCCACGGCGGTGCTGGCCCTGCAGGCGGGCGACGCCGAGTATGCGCTGAAGAAATCGGCACGGGCCACGGAGATCGAGCCGGACTGGCTGAAACCCAAACTGGTTTACGGCCGCGCGCTGATGATGAGTGGCGACTTGCCGGGCGCAATCGAATACATGGCCGGCGTGGTCGGCGACAACCCGAATATCGATCCCGATGCGCGTATGGAACTGGCCGTCATGTATATGTCAGCGGACCGTGACGACGATGCACTGAGCCAGGTCAACCAGATCCAGCTCGAGCACACCGGCCGCATGGACGCGCTGCGCCTGATGGGCATTATCAATTTCCGGCAGAACAACCTGGATGCGGCGCAAAGTGATTTCGAGGATCTGCTCGCAAGTGGCAGCTTCACGATGGACGCGTTCTATTACCTTGCGCGGATTGCCGATTTTCGCGGCGAACCGAAACGCGCCGTGCAGTTCTACAAGCAGGTACGGGAAGGACAACATGCCCTGGGTTCACAACGCCGTGCGAGTGCGTTGACCGCGATCCAGCTGGGTGAACCCGAAGATGCGCTGCACCACCTCGACCAGTTTGCGGACCGCAACCCGGAATTTGCCGTCGATATGGTCATCGCCAAGGCACAACTGCTGGCGGCACTCGGTCGCAGTGAAGAAGCGATGTTTTACTACGACAAGGCGACGCAGTTCAGGCCGGACAATGAAGAAACGGCTCTGGGTCGTGCGGCACTGCTGCTCAATATGGACCGGGTGGACCAGGCGATCGAGGCCTACCGGGATGCTGTAGATCGCTGGCCGAACAGTGCATTGTCGCTGAACGCGCTGGGCTATACGCTCGCCGACCGTACCGATGAAATCGACGAAGCCGAGAAGCTGGTCCGGCGGGCGCTGCGATACGACCCGCACAGTCCGGCAATAATCGATAGTCTCGGCTGGGTGCTGTATAAGCAGGGTAAATACGAAGAGGCGCTGGAGCAGTTGCAGATCGCGTACAGTCGCTTTCCGGACCCTGAAGTTGCCGCGCATCTCGTTGACGTCCTGTCAGAATTGAACCGCCATGAAGAAGCACTCGAATTGCTGGCTGCCGCCGAAGAACGAAGCCCGGAGAGCGATCTCCTGGCCAATGTTCGCGAGCGCCGGTTCCCCGGCACCAAGGCGGCCGCAGTGGTTGAACCCAAGGCCGATACCGAGGCCGAGCCGGTACCCGATTAGCTTGCGGCACGCATTGCCGCTGGCGCTGTTCGCGCTGCTGCTGGGCGGCTGCGCATCCCGGCCTGTCACGCAATTGCCCGAGCTCAACGACTGGGCAGTACGTCAGCAGGTCCTTGCGGCCAGGAGCGAATGGGAATTTTCCGGGCGGATTGCGGTCAGCACCGGCGACGACGGCTTCAACGGCAAGCTGCGCTGGCAGCAGCACGACGAATCATTCAATGCGACCGTCAGCGGCCCGCTGGGCATCGGCACCGTGCGCATCGAAGGGGCGGGACAGCATGCCATCCTGACGGACAAGGACGGTGTACGCACGGAACTCCGGGACGTCGAGGAGGACCTCAGGATTCGCTATGGCTGGACGATCCCGGTGGCAAGCCTGCGCTACTGGGCATTAGGCATTCCGGACCCGCAGGCGGCCGCGCAAACCGAGCTGAACGACGACCAGCAACTCGCCAAACTAGAGCAGGACGGCTGGCAGCTGAGCATCGCAAGTTACCGCGAGAACGCCGGTCAGAGCATGCCGCACCGCCTTTCTGCACAAAAAACTTCGACTCGGGTGCGGATCGTCATCGACAAATGGAAATTTTTTGACTAAATTGCGCCGCACACGCAGGGCTTACGTTGGGGCGTAGCCAAGTGGTAAGGCATCGGGTTTTGATCCCGTGTATCGCAGGTTCGAATCCTGCCGCCCCAGCCAATTCGAAGGACCCAGGGAGGAGTCGTGGATCTGGTATCGATGGCAGTGTTTTCGGGCAACGCGCACCCGAAACTCGCTAACGACATAGCGCGCTGCCTGCACGTACCACTGGCGCGGGCCCACGTCGGGCGTTTCAGCGACGGCGAAATCAACGTCGAGATCCTGGAAAATATTCGCGGCCGCGAGACCTTCATCATCCAGCCCACCAGCCCGCCATCGTCAGAAAACCTGATGGAGTTGCTGGTCATGGTCGATGCCGCCCGGCGCGCATCGGCGGCCCGGATCACCGCGGTCATGCCATATTTCGGCTTCGCGCGCCAGGATCGCCGGCCGCGCTCGTCACGCGTACCGATCACGGCAAAGCTGGTCGCGAAGCTGATTGCAGCCGCAGGCGTCGACCGCGTCCTGACGGTGGACCTGCATGCCGACCAGATCCAGGGTTTCTTCGATATCCCGGTCGACAATGTGTATGCATCGCCCATCCTGCTGGGCGAAGTCTGGCGGCAGAAGTACGACAACATGGTCGTCGTGTCGCCGGATGTCGGCGGCGTGGTTCGTGCCCGCGCGCTCGCCAAGCGGCTGGACGATGCCGACCTCGTCATCATCGACAAGCGCCGCGCCAAGGCCAACCAGTCCGAGGTCATGAATATTATCGGCGAGGTCTCCGGCAAGCACTGCATCATGATGGATGACATGGTGGATACAGCGGGCACGCTGTGCCACGCGGCGGCGGCGCTGAAACGGCACGGTGCCGCATCGGTGCAGGCATATATAACCCATCCCGTCCTGTCCGGGTCTGCGGTCAGCCGTATTACCGAGTCGGAACTTGACGAGGTTGTCGTCACCGACACCATTCCGCTGAACGAAGAAGCACAGGCTTGCACGAAGATCCGCCAGCTCTCGACGGCCGAGTTGCTGGCCGAGACCATGCGGCGGATTTCCGACGAGGAGTCCGTTTCTTCGCTCTACCTCGACTAGGCTGTTTTTTTTCCCGGCACCGCCGGGCGGAATCTGCCGACCGCGGCGCCTGTGCGTGAAACTTGCCGTTCGGGGCCGCTGAGGTTAAGATGCGCCTCCGCTGGCGGACCGGTCGCAGGTCTGTCGGTGTTCAGGTTCGAAAAAATTCGAACGAAATCAATCAGATAATGGAGATCAGCCATGGCTGAACAATTCGATCTGATTGCAGATTTTCGTGAAGACAACGGGAAAGGTGCGAGCCGCCGCCTGCGTCGAGAAGGGAAAGTCCCTGCAATCATCTATGGTGCCGGCCGTCCGCCGCGCGCGCTCAGTTTCGACCACAACAAGGTTCTGCGGCAGATGCAGAACGAGTCGTTCTACTCGAGTATTCTGAACATCAAGGTTGGCGACAAGAGCCAGGCCGCCGTGGTCAAGGATATACAACGTCATCCTGCAAAGCCGATCGTCATGCACATCGACCTGCAGCGTATTGTCGAAGACCAGGAAATCAGGATGAACATCCCGATTCACTTCGTCGGCGAAGACGTGGCGCCGGGTGTCAAGGCGGGTGGTTCCGTATCGCACCTGATTACCGATGTCGAGGTTCAGTGTCTGCCGAAGCACCTGCCGGAGTATTTCGAGGTTGATATCTCGAAGCTCGAGCTCGACGAGATGTTGCACCTGTCGGATATCAAGGTGCCCGAGGGTGTCGAGATTCCGGAACTGGCACAGGGTCCGGAACACGACCAGGCAATCGTTTCCATCCACGTCATCAAGGCTGCGGTCATCGAAGAAGACGTCGACGACGAAGCTGCCGAGGGCGAGGACGCCGCGAAGGACGATGCAGCAGCAGAGTCCGGCGACGACGAGAGTTCGGAAGACTAGGCCACGCTTTCGTGGATCAGAAAGACCGCCGAATGGCGGTCTTTTTGTTTAAGATGCTGCCCCATGAATAACTTGTCCGCTATTGCCGGCCTGGGTAACCCCGAAGAGAAGTACGAGCGCACGCTGCACAACGCGGGGTTCTGGTTCGTGGATGCGCTGGCGCGAAAATTCGGCGGCAGCTTTCGCTACGAAAAGAAGTTCGATGCGGACTGTTGCAAGGTTCAAATCCGTGGCTGCGAGGTCTGGCTGATCAAACCGCAGAGTTACATGAATCTCAGCGGTGGACCGGTTCGTGCCGCGCTGGACTACTATCGCCTGGAACCGTCGAACCTGCTGGTGGCACACGACGAGATCGATTTGCCGCCCGGGACAGTGCGGCTTAAAAAGGGCGGTGGCCACGGTGGCCATAACGGCATCCGCGATGTCATCAAGCATTGCGGACCTGGTTTCATGCGGCTGCGCCTCGGTGTAGGGCACCCGGGCGAGAAGGACCGGGTCACCGGTCACGTACTGAAGCGCGCATCCAGTGACGTGGAAGCAGCAGTGGAACGCAATATCGATGCGGCAATCGACATTCTGCCCGTGCTGGTCGACGATGGCCTGAATGCCGCCATGAAAAAACTGCATACCAAGGAAAAATAAGTGGCAATCAAATGTGGCATCGTCGGCCTGCCGAATGTTGGCAAGTCGACGCTATTCAACGCTCTGACGGCAGCAGAAATTCCTGCGGAAAACTACCCGTTCTGCACGATCGAGCCCAATGTCGGCATCGTGGAGGTCCCGGACCCGCGGCTGGACGTAATCGCCGGGATCGTGAACCCGGCAAAGATTATCCCGACAACGATGGAATTCGTCGATATCGCCGGGCTGGTTGCCGGCGCGTCGAAGGGCGAGGGCCTTGGCAACCAGTTTCTCGCAAATATCCGGGAGACGCATGCCATCGCGCACGTCGTGCGATGTTTCGAAGACGATGATGTCACGCATGTGGCAGGCAAGATCAGCCCGATCGACGACATCGAGACAATCAACACCGAACTGGCGCTGGCTGACCTCGAGGCCGTCGAGAAACAGCTCATCAAGGCCGAGAAGAACGCCAAGACCGGCAAAAAAGAAGACCTGTACCTGCGCGACACGCTAAGAAAGATCAAGGCGCCACTGGACGAGGGCCGGCCGGTGCGGGCAATCGACCTGGACGAAAACGAAGCGAAAATCATGCGCGGACTGCATCTGCTGACGGCGAAGCCGGTGATGTACGTCGCCAACGTCGACGAAGGCGGTTTCGAGGACAACCCACACCTGGCAGCGGTCAGGACCTACGCGGGCCAGGAAAACGCAACCGTGGTTGCAATTTGCGCTGCCATCGAAGCTGAAATCGCCGTCCTCGATGAGGCCGATAAGGCGGAGTTCCTGGCCGACCTGGGTTTCGACGAGCCTGGACTGAACCGGGTCATCCGTGGCGGCTACGCATTGCTGGGGCTGCAAACCTATTTCACGGCGGGACCGAAGGAAGTGCGTGCGTGGACGACGCGCATCGGCGCGACGGCGCCGGAAGCGGCCGGCGAAATCCATACCGATTTCCAGAAAGGCTTCATCCGCGCCGAGGTGATCGCGTATGACGACTACGTAGCCGGCAAAGGCGAGCAGGGCGCAAAAGAAGCTGGCCGCCTGCGCCTCGAAGGCAAGGAATACATCGTCAATGAGGGCGATGTCATGCACTTCCGCTTCAACGTCTAGGCGGACAGCGGTTTTAGTGCCAGGCTTTTTCGCTGCTCTCGATTCGGTACAGGATATAGTCGCGTAGCTGTCGTGCCAGGCTCAGCTCAATGTAGGGGATGTTGACCGTGCCGGACGCCATGTACAGGCGCAGACTGGCGAGGCCTTTGCGCCGCTGGTAGTGCGATTGAGTCACCGTGATGCGCTGGACTTTCCGAAACAGCAGGCTGACTGTCCGGTAGCCGAACAGCCCGGAGCGGCGAATGATCTCGTCGGCGTCGAAGCGGTAGCCGGCCCGTTTCCAGTTTCGCCATGCGAGCAATGCGACGACGGGTAACCAGAGCAGGCCGGTAATACCCGG
Source organism: Gammaproteobacteria bacterium (assembly GCA_030429005.1). Taxonomy (GTDB): domain Bacteria; phylum Pseudomonadota; class Gammaproteobacteria; order Steroidobacterales; family Woeseiaceae; genus UBA1847. The sequence continues at coordinate 60,289 of JAUIDP010000004.1, forward strand.
CGGCCCGACCTCGACGGCAAAAAAAGCTGCAAACGCCAGTGCAGGCAACAGGCCGATATACAGGATGCGCGAGCGCATGTAGTAGGCCGACACCGGTGAAAAGCCGGGATCCCTGGGGTCTTGAGATAACCGACCGGCCTCTTCAGCCAGCAACAGCGGCCGGAGCCCGTCTGCCTGCGCAGCTGTCACCACGGGGATGCTGAATACTTTCTTGCGGCGTTGCTTGCGGCCGCTGATTGCCTGCCTTGCGGTCATCGAGAAACGTTTCAGCCAGATCTGAACGATGCCCTGTTGCAGTCGCAGCGTCTGGATCTTCTGCAGGTCGATCGAATGCTCATGGCGGGTTAGCAGGCCACCGTGCGAGCGCAACGTGGTGCCGTCCAGGTAGAGTTCGAAATTGTGGTAGCGCAGGAAAGCTGCCGCGATCGAGATCATTGCAAACAATACCAGCAGCCCGACCAGAACGGCGGCCGCGATCTGGATGCCCGTCGATACGCCAAACTGCATGGCATTGAGTGCGGCAGATTGCAGTGCTTCGTCGACGTAGCCCCTGATTTCATCGCCCATTTGTTCCATCAATGGCCCGATCAATGCGAAAACAATCAGCGCACGCCGATCTGCCAGGCCGATACGAACCATGTCCCGCCAGTCCAGCTTGAGCAGCGGTTGCAGGCTATCCGCGTCTGCATCGTCGCCGGCGTCGGTGCGTTTGCTGCGTGTACTGCCGATTTGCTTGCGCAATGCATTGGCAAAGTCGCGTGTCACAGCCGGCAGGTTGCCTTCGTCGCCTGATGACCCGGCGGTATCGAAGGTTACCGTCACGAGATCCAGAAAACGGTAGACCGGGTTCTGTTGTGTGTTAATGCCCTGGATTCGGTCGAACTTGATATCGAGCTGTTTTTTCCTGAATACGCCGGAGCGGATCAACACCGAGTCGTCGAGTACCCGGTAACGAAAGAACAACCAGCTCAGGATCGAGCCAACGACGATGACCAGCGCCAGGGTGATGCCGCCGACGACGATCTTGGTTACAAGGTCTTCCTTGCCGACACTGATGTAGACAAACAGCGGTGCGATGGACTGCCAGGCGTTCTGCGCAATGACCCGGACGATTTTGCCAACAAAGAACAGGATGGCGAACGGCGAGGTCCGCTGCCAGCCATCTCTACTCAGCACGTTCAATACTGCGGCCTACTTTTCGCAGAACAAAGACGCGCAGCTGTTCTGCCGTGTCTGCGGAGAGACCGTCAATCTTCAAATCCCCGCCGGAGCCACCGGCCGTGAACAATTGCAGCGTCGCAATGCCAAATTTGCGGTCGAACGGCGTGCTGCTGGTCTCGACATGCTGGATGCGGTTGAACGGAATTGCAGTGACAGACCGCCAGATCACGCCTTTCCTGAACAGGATGTCCCGGTCGCGAACGACGTAGCCGCGTTTTGGCAGCGCAATGCCGGGCCAGGCCAGCACGACGATGAGGACCAGTGCCCAGCCCGACCAGACCAATACAGCCGGCAGCGCGGGTATTCCGGCGACAATATTAATGAACGCCAGGGGTATCGCGGCCGCCGCCAGCGCCAGCAAACCCTGCAGTTGCTGTAATTTCTTCAGGTTGGGGTCCAGCGGCTGCCAGTCGAGTGTATCGGCGCGCGGCAGGCCTTCGAGGGCGACTTCCAGATTTTCAAACATGGCTGCATCCTGGTTCGATCCGGGCGCATTATACGGCGCTATGACACCCGGCAGACCCGCAATGACCCGGTCATTCCTTCCAGTCGTCGTAGATTTGCCGGTCGCCGAGCCTGACGATCAGGACATCACATGCGAAGTGATCGATCGTGCGCTCGGCCGTACTGCCGATGACCATTCGCTTTAAGCCCCAACGGGCAAGGGCGCCCATGACGACGACCGCTGCGCCTTCTGACCTCGTATACGCTGGCAGAATTTCCTCGGTCCGGCCGGGCAGCTGGTGCACCCGGTCTGCGGGCACTCCGGTGGCTTCGGCCAGTGCATCCAGGGCTTCGCGGTGTTTGCCGCCTACTCGCGCATCGATCTCGTCGACCGGCAGCTTCACCGGCTTCAGTTCCCTGTTTGCCGCCGCACCGATCCCGGCAATGCGTTCGTAGACATGCAGCAGGTGGGTTTGACCGCCGGCCGCTTCAGCGACGGCATTGGCGGCCCGGACGATTTCGTAATCCAGGGCAGCGGGCTTGTCGTGGGCGTGGCTCGGATCCACGGCCGCAACAATGAGTGGCTTCTCCGGAATTTCTTCGGCCTTGACGAACCACAGCGGGTACGGGCAGTTGCGCGTGAGTTGCCAGTCAGAGTCAACGAAGGTGCTGCGTTCCGCCTGGTTGTGATAACGAACGCATTTGGCGACCACTTTCGGTTCCATGTCGAGGGCCAGTTGCACGACGCTGTCGGCGAGAGGTCGTTCCCGCAGAACCGAGGTTGTCACTTCGAGCCCATCTGAACGCAGGTCCGCAGCGTACTGTTCGACCAGCTCTTCCTGGATGCGCTCGAGGTCTTTGCGCAACGTGTCGGCCTCCGTGGACACGGTATAGCGGCTCAGCAAAGCGCCGCTGCCGGGCTCAAACAGCACCAGGTGCACGTTCAGGTTGAAACCGTTCGCAAGCCACGCCGTGCGCTTTAACAGAAGGTCAGGAAAACAATCGAGTTCCAGGATTGCGAGAATCGAGCTCTTGTCGGCCATTGGTCACTCCAGGCATGCCGGGTAACAGGGTTGTCGTTGAAATACTGGGTCGTGCTGCCGCGCTATCCAATCAGTACATCTAGCGTACAGGATTCGGAGTTTACGTATCCACCAGCAGTGCCATGCGCACGAGATCGGCAAGCGACTCGGCTCCTGTCTTGCGCATAACCCTGGCCCGATGAATCTCGACCGTGCGCTGGCTGACGCCCAGCTCGTAAGCAGAAACCTTGTTCGGTTTGCCGGATACGACCAGCCTCGCCACTTCTTTTTCACGCGGCGTCAGCGATGCCCACTTCTCCGCCACATCCTGGTCGTGCACTTTGCGGTCCTGCGAGCGCGAGCTGGCCACAAGCGCTTCGTTGATGCTGTTTAGCAGAACCTGGTCCCTGAACGGCTTCTCAATGAAGTCGAATGCGCCGCGACGCATTGCAGTGACGGCCATCTGCACATCCGCATGCCCGGTAATCATGATGATCGGGATGTCAATCTGCAGTTCTTCCATTTTTTTCTGCAGCTCGAGGCCGCTCATGCCAGGCAGGCGAATGTCCAGCACCAGGCAGGACGACGGTTTCGGCTCGTATGCTTCGAGAAAAGCATCCGCAGTCAGAAAGGTTTCGCAGTGCATACCGACACTGTCGAACAGGAATTTCGAGTCCCGCAGAAGATCCGGGTCATCGTCAACGACAAAAACTGTGGGCTGCAAAGAATTCAAGGTCGTCCAAACCTTTCCAGTAAATTGATTTTGATGGTCGGCCCGGTCAATGCCGGAGCTTCGTCAGCTTAATCCGTCCGCTCAAATATCATACCATCGTGGCCTGCGGAGGGTAGTCGGAGGCAGAGGGTGGCGGTTGCTGCAAGGCTTGCGAGTGGTTGGTGCCAGGGGTATGTAGCAGCAGGGAGCCCGGTCCTATGTATCGGTCTGCTTGCCAACGAGCCGGCTTGCGAACAGCCGGCGCCTGAGATAGGCGTGTACCTCGAGCAACGGTAGTTGTTTCGGGCAAACATCCTCACAGGCCATCAGCCCGATACAACCGAAAATTCCCTGGTCGCTGGACAGGACTTCGAACCATTCGGATTCATCGCGCCGGTCCCGCGGGTCAAGCATGAATCTCGCGATCCGGTTCAGCCCGGCAGCGGCGACGAAGTCGCTCCTGATATTGGCAACTCCGCAGGCTGCAACACAACAACCACATTCGATGCAACGATCGCTGTCATAGATGGCCTGTGCGTCGTCGTCGCTCATGCGAGACTCCTCGGCACTCGCATCGAAGGGTAGTTTCTGGTGCACCCATGCTTCGGTACGCTCGGCCATTTGCCGGAACCAGCTGCCCGTGTCGACGGACAGGTCGCCAACCAGGCGAAAAACCGGCAGTGGATACAGTCTGATCGAATCCGGAAGCTGTGATGTCAGTGTGCGGCAGGCCAGAGCTGGGCGGCCATTGACCAGCATGCCGCAGGATCCACAGATCGCCGATCGGCAGGCAAAGTCGAATTGCAATCCAGGGTCCTGCTCTTCACGGATTTGACTCAGCGCCAGGTACAACGTCATGTAGGGCGTCTCTGTCACTTCGAACCGGTCGGTGTGCGGCTCCGACTCCGGGTCTTCGGGGTTCAAGCGAAAGATTTCGAATTCGAGGCGACGGCTCACAGTCAAATTGCCTCCGGAAGACGTTGGCCGAGTGGTTCGCTGCTGGCCGGGCGGCCGGCTGCCGACTGCAGGTCAAGCACTGCGGCATTGTAGTCCTCGATGGTGCTGTGCATCGGCGCGTGGTCGCTCGCGCCGTAGCCGCGATGTCCGGGAGGAAGAACGAGCTGGCCGACGGGTTCATAGGACAATTCGGGTGTCTGCGCTTCCCGGGCCCAGCGTACCAGCGTACGATTCAGCCAGTTTGCGTCATCGCGTACCGGAAAGTCGGTGCGACAATGCGCGCCGCGACTTTCAGTACGTGCCAGCGCGCCAGATGCAACGGTAATGGCGAGACGCAACATGCCCTTGATTCGAAGTGCGAAAGTCAGTTCGGGATTCATGCCGGGCTGCCGGTTTCGCAAACCAACGTCGTCACAGTTATCGTGCAACTGCTGCAACTCTGTCACTGCCGCCGCCAGCTCATCGCCACTGCGGAATATGCCGACCTTGTGCATCATGATCTCGCCCATCGTATCGCGTAACTGAAACACGTTAGTCCCGTTGCCCGTTCGCTGTAGCCAGTTTCTGGCGTATTCGTCGGCCTCGGCCAGCGCATCGAAGTACAGGACGGTATTTGCCCGTAGCTCGGTATCGGCTGCCATTTCAGCGACCTGCCGGCCAACGATGCGGCCGCTGACCAGGGTTTCCGCGAGGCTGTTGCCGCCCAGGCGATTGAAGCCATGCATATCCCAGCAGGCGGCTTCGCCCACGGCGAACAGGCCGGTCAGGCCGTAGGCAGCCCCGTCCTTGTTGACGCGAATTCCGCCCATCGAATAATGCTGTGTGGGCCGCACAGGAATCAGTGCGTCGGCAGGATTGATCCCTGCAAAGTCCTGGCAGATATCGAATACCTCGCGCAACTTTGTGCGAAGGTGCTGTTCGCCGAGGTGGCGAACGTCCAGCCACAGGTGCGGGCCGTCAGCACTGTCGACACCGTTACCATCGCGCATGCACTGCGCCATGTGCCGCGAGACCACGTCTCGGCTTGCCAGTTCCTGTTTGTCGGGTTCCGCGTCGACCATGAAGCGATGCAGGTTCCGGTCCAGCAAATAGCCGCCATCGCCTCGAGCTCCCTCGGTAACGAGGATGCTGCTGGGCGAGAGTGCAGTCGGGTGAAACTGGACAGCTTCCATATTCGCCAGCGGCACGATACCTGTATCCAGCGCAATCACAGCGCCGCTGCCATCGTTGATCGTGGCGTTGGTCGTGTACTTGCCATAGATACGGCCGTAGCCGCCGGTTGCGATGACGGTTGCCCGGGCAGCGACGGCGAAATGGCGTCCAGTGCGCAGACAGCGGGCAATTGCGCCAACGCAGCGTTCACCATCGTGCACGAGGCGCAGTGCCTCGGTACGGTCGCGGACCTCGATGCCCATGCGGATCACTTCGCTGTCGAGCGCATACAGTGCAGCGTGCCCGGTGCCGGCGCTGGCATAACAGGCCCGCCACTTGGCGGTGCCGCCGAAATCACGATGCATGATCAGGCCGTCATGCTGCAGGGATTCTTCAATGGTTACCTTTTTGCCCTTGATGAAATACTGGTTCGCACCGCCGCGTACCCGGGTCCACGGGACACCGTAATAAGCCAGCTCCCGGACCGCGACCGGTGCTTCCTCGGCAAATATGTTTGCGACCTCCTGGTCGGCGCCCCAGTCGGATCCGCGCACGGTATCCAGAAAGTGCAGTGCAGGGTTGTCGCCGTCGGCCATGGCGCAATTGCCCAGCGCTGCCTGCATGCCCCCCTGGGCTGCGCAGCTGTGGCTGCGACGCGGTGGAACCAGGGACAGTATGAGGACATCGAGACCGCGCGATGCAGCTTCCAGGGCACAACGTTCACCGGCAAGACCGCCACCGATGATCAGCACATCAGTCGATGTCAGTTCGCCGTTCATTGCGTGGCCGGGGGCAGCAGGAATTCGAGCGGAGGATCCAGCAGGCCGGCGAGGACCATCAAAGTAAGGGCACCGAATACGAGGATGAGCCAGAACAAGGCTCGTTCGATCCGCTTCAATGTCCGCCGTGATAGCAACGCGCCAGCACCCCACTTGACCGCCAGCCGATACAGGCCGACGCTGGCATGGAATTCGACGCACAGAAGCAATACCGCGTAGGGCAGCCAAAGGCCGGCGCGAACACGCCCAAGCGTCGTCGTTGATTCAATCCCGGCATGCTGCCCGTAAAGCGGCGTCAGGACGTCGACAGCCAGCAGCAGGATATGAAAGCTGCCAAGCACCAGGATAACCATGCCGGTGCGCACCTGCCAGAGCCACAATTTCGAGTCGAGATGCGGCGTCCAGGAATGTTGCAGGTCCGTCGAAACCTGCGTGAGTTGCTGCCGTTCATGCAGCTGTGCCGGAATCTTGCGGCTGGCAAATACGGCGTGTACGAGGAACAGGACAAAAATGCCGACAACCGCAGGCTGCGCGACAAACCACGTTTCCAGTTGTGTCGCCATCCAGTCAAAACCCCGCCTGCCCAGCAGGATGGAACCGACGAGCAGCATATGACCCCACATGAATACGGCCAGCACGGCGCCACTGGCGCCGGAAATCAGTTCGTTGGCCAGCTGCGCACGTGCTGTAGTCAATGGCTTGCCTAGTCTGCAGTTTCGGCAGTCATTTCCGCGTCGATGCGATCCAAAATATCGCCGGCGCCTTCCGGTTCGGCGTGCACGATGCCGTAGTGGCAGTCAATGCAGGTTTTGCCCTGTTCCGCGGCTCGTGAGTGGCGTCGGGCAGCCTGTCGTTCCTGCTCCTCAAAATTCATGGCGTCAAAGCTGTGGCAGCTGCGGCAGAACTTGGAGTCGTTCTCCTTGAACTGCCGCCAGACGGCCTCTGCCATCTCAGCGCGATGCGACTCGTACTTTTCTGCAGTGTCCAGTTTGCCGCGCATCTCGGGGATGATGTCCAGAGAAACCACGGCCTTGGTCCAGACCAGTTCGAACCAGTTGTCGTGTGGCAGGTGGCAGTCTGCGCATTCGGCACGCACCCCGGCCGCATTCGAGAAATGGCTGGAGGCTTCGTACTCGGGTTTGATGAACATTTCGTGCGAGTGGCAGGTGAAACAAAACTCGGTCGTACTTGTTTCGTGCAGGACGTAGTTGGTCGTACCCAGCGCTACTGCGCCGAGTCCGAACGCCAACAGCGCGCCAAGCGGGATGCCGAGGCGCCAGCGGGCTTTGGGTATGGACCATAGTCTGGAAGGCTGCTTTTGTGGCTCGTCGGACATCTTTTCGCTCCTTTATTTGCTGCAACCCGGCGAAGCAGGCGTAATGCAACACGCTGCACACTGTCGCCGGTGCTAACTATTGGCAATTGTGGAAAACCGAACCTCGCTCGAAATGTTGTGGCGCATCTCTTCACGCAACTGGTTCACGCCGGTGAAAAACTCTCGCATCAGGATGACCCAGAGGTAGTAGCCGCGCTCGGTCAGCCGCAGCAGCCTGGAGTCCTGCCGGACTGCGCCGAGCATCTTCAGGCCGCGCAATTCGTTGCGTAAAGCATGGGAAAACCGGCCGTCGAAGCAGTCGTCGGCGATATCCAGGTCCATCGTGCCGGAGAACAGGTGGGTCAACATGTAATAGCGCATGTGATCGATACGATCCAGCATCCGCTGGCGGACCATGCCGGTCTGCCCGGATTGTGCGAGTCGTATATAGCGGTTAATCGAGAAAGTGCTCGCGCAGATTGTGCCGTTCAGGAAACTGAATGCGCCGCTGCCGAGCCCGAGGTACTCGTCCTGTTCTGTGATGTACTCATCGATCATGCTTTGCCTGCGCGTAAAGCACCACGCCGATGAGCGCTGATAGCCGGCGGCCCGCATGTGCTCGACAATCTGCTGGTACAGCGCTTTCTCGCGGCTGAAGTCGACGCTGCCCATGTTTCGCAGCATGGATTTCCGGGTGGTGGACGTCGTCATCAGCGGATAGTAGGAGACCTGGTCCGCGATAACGTCATCTGTCAGGTACCTGAGATCAGTCTGCAATGACGCAGCGGTCTGGTTCGGCAGATTGAAAATCATGTCGATATTCAGGGTATCGAACTGGCCCGCGACTGCTTTGAGCCGTTCCCGGATCTGTGCGCCGCTGCCGTACTTGTCGTAGCGCTGCATTTCTTTCAGCAATGAATCGTCGAAACTCTGCACGCCGACAGATACGCGATTGACCTTGGCTTCTTCTGTTCGATGAATCCCGGTCTCAGACAGGTCGTCCGGATTGGTTTCGATCGACACACATTCAATATCGTGTTCAGCTCGCAACATCGATATTGTGCTGCTCAGTTCTTCCGGCAAAACGGTTGGTGTTCCACCACCGACGTACACTTCCCCGAACCGGTAGCCAGCGTCGGTTGCCTTGCTGATCTCCATGCGCAAAGCGGTGAAGTATTCACGGGCTCGCTGTTCCTTGAACTCGACCCGGTGAAATGAGCAGAAAGGGCACAAGACAACGCAAAACGGGATGTGCAAATACAGCAGGTAGCGTCGCCCAGGATCGGGCTCGGGGAATGCAACTGAGTGCGCTGCATCGCCGAAGCTCAGCGTCTGTCGGCTCAGCTTCCGGACTACGTTTGTAATCAGCGCGTCAGATATCATCCATCGATCCGTTCGCGGCACACCGCGCATTGCTGTCCCGCTGGCAAAAACAGTCAGTCGACTGGCTGCCTGCCGCTCCGCGGGACGCTGTACGCCAGCTGTAGTTACTTACTGAACGCTGGCGTAATAATTCAGCAATGCCTCGACGTCGTTTGCAGACAACTGGCTGATCGCTTCCTGCATTTTTTCAGGCTGATCTCGCGTCCCGGCTGCGAATTCGGCGAAGGAAGTCCGCAGGTAACCGAGTTGCTGGCCACCAAGCATGCCTGCCTCATCGTCGACATTGGTACCGGCATCGGAGTGACAGCGATCACAGCTCTGGTCATGAATCGCCTTGCCTGCTTCGGCCAGTGCAGCGTCAAACTCCTGCTTGGCGTGAACATACGGCAGCGCAGAATAGGCTGCGGCGAGCGCGTCGATGTCATCATCACTCAATTGTTCTGCGACGGCACACATGTTCGTCTCGGCTCGGCTGGTATCGCCCTGCCGATAAGCCGAATCGGCACAGGGCCGTTCCTTGTCGCGGTATATATATAAGGCGTCGGAGTGAACGAACTCGGCCAGGCCGGCAATGGTCGGTACGTCTGCCCACTGGCTGACACCCTGGTTGCCGTGACAGTCGTTGCAACCCTGCATCAGCGACTCGAGGTCGGCGGCGATGACTGAGTTAGCGGACAGCAACAGCAGCGTTGCGGAGGAAAACAGGAGGGATCGAATCTTCATAGCCAGGTCACCGTTATTGAATTTATGGAAATGCCGTACTACGAAAAAGCAGCATAGCACCATATCGGAAACTCTTTAACTATCCGGGCATACCGTCGCAAGTAAGTAGAACTCACAATGCGAACGTCACAATTGTTTGGTAAAAGACAAGGTGCCAGCATAGGTCGTCGAGCAGGGCGAGCAGAATGTGCAGGTCGCTATTTCAATAAGAAAGCAGGTCAGGGGTGCGGATATGAAATCGACGCTGATTGGCGCCGTTCGGCTAATGGTTCTCATTATCACTGCGGCTTTTATCGTGGGGTGCGAAGGCGATAAGGGCAAAGATGGCGACACCGGGCCAGCGGGACCGGCCGGACCGCCAGGGCCTGCGGGGCCACCAGGATCGGCGGGCGGCGTGCCGGTCGCAAGCGCCGAACGTATCAACATCGCCGTCAGCTCCGTCACCGTTCCGGCAGGCGGCGGCCAGCCGGTCGTCGAGCTGACCCTTTCAAACGACCTGGACCAGGGGCTCTATGGCCTCCCGGCTGGCGAGATCCGCTTCATGCTGGCGCAGCTTTCGGATGCGGCTGCGGGCAGCGGCGAGTCCAGCGAGTGGCAGAGCTACGTTACGCGCTCGAGCAATGGCGTGCCGGATGCGCAGGCAACCACTGAGACTGCGACGGCCGGCACTTATGTCGACAATGGCGACGGCACGTACCAGTACACTTTCGCGATGGCATTGACCGATTATCCGGCCGGCCCGACGTTCGACATGAACAAGACGCACCGGCTTGGTGTCGAGATTCGCGGTGATGCCCCGAACACCTCGAATGGCGTATACGATTTCGTACCCGCGGGCGGCGCACCGTTGTTCACGCGGGATATCGTCGACAATGACACCTGCAATGCCTGTCATGACGTGCTCGAATTTCATGGTGGCCCACGAACGGATGTGCCCTACTGCGTGACGTGTCACAACCCGTATTCCACGGATGAAGACTCCGGCTTCTCGGTAGATATGAAGATGTTGATTCACAGCATTCACGCTGGCCGAGACGGCTACGCCATCGTCGGCCATGGTGGTTCGGTGCATGACTACTCGGATGTCGAGTTCCCGCAGGATGTGCGCAATTGTCAGACCTGCCACCAGGAAAGCGATGCAGATACACCCGAGGCCAGTAACTGGCGACTGGTAGCAAACCGTGCGTCTTGCGGTACCTGCCATTATGACGACGGTGATGCCGGTAATGGCGAACACGACTACGCCATTGAAGACGGTGTGCATCCGGGCGGTTTCAATTTCAGCGACGATACGCAGTGTCTCGATTGCCACGGCGCCGACGCCACGGTGACCAACAGCGATGGCGTGTTGGTGCGCGTTGAGGAGATCCACCGCGTCCTGTCGCTCGAAGCGAGCGAGAATTTCGTTTTCAATATTGTGGATGTGCGCAACGTCGAGGCGGGCGGGGCGCCGCTTGAAGTGGACTACTCGGTGACCGATGCCGGCGGCACGCCGTATGATATCGACAACGATCCGGAGTTCACGGCTTGTGGAAACGGCACCAGCCGACTGGTTATCGACATCGCCTGGACGACCGATGACTACCACAACACCGGCAGCGGCAATGCCAATGCTTCGCCATTCGGCATTAACGCGCTCGGCGCGGGCTGCGGCGGTGCGGGTACTGATGGCGACGGAGATGGTATTTACACTGCCGTTGCGGCCGCCGGGTTGCCGGCAGGCCTGGCGGGCTCAATCGGCGTAGCGCTGGAAGGCCACCCGGCCGGCGATCTCGACGGTGACGGGACCTACAGCGATCGAATCGCAGTTACCAATGCTGTCGAGTACTTCGGTATTGACGGAGCGTCAGTCGAGGAGCGCCGCAGCGCCGTCCTGATCGACAAGTGTGACGACTGCCACAAGCAACTCTCGCTGCACGGCAACAACCGGACGGATAAACCGGAAGTCTGCGCGATGTGCCACAATCCGAATGCAACCGACATCAATCGGCGAGTTGCGGGTAGTGCCTGTGTCAACGAGCTCGGTACCGATGACCAGTCGATCGACCTGAAGAATATGATTCACGGGATTCATGCGGGCAATATCGGCGTATGCGGTTTCGGTAACTCGGCGCATTCCTATTTCGAGGTCGTCTACCCGGGCCGTTTGAACAACTGCGAAGGCTGTCACGAGGCAGGCGGTTATTATCCGGTCGAGCCCGGCGTACTCCTCGGTACGACCGTTGATGCAAATGACCCGGCCATTGTGACCGACGACGTGGTTGTCTCGCCGAATACCTCGGTCTGCTCGGCCTGTCATACCAGCGCTCTCGCTGCCGAACACATGAAACAGAATGGCGGTGATTTCGCGGCAACCAAGGCAGCCGACAGTTCACTGATATCGGCAAGTGTCGAGACCTGCGCGCTCTGTCACGGTCCCGGCAAAACGGCGGACGTTGCCGAAGTGCATGGCGTCGGCGAGTTTGACTTCAACTGATCGGGCCGAATGAAGCCGCACGCGCTTACCCGGCGAATACTGGCGCAACTGGTTCTCCTGGTTGCGCTGATAACCTCGCCCGGATTACTGGCGCAATCGGATGACAGCGAGCCTGAGTACAGTCGCAAGGGTGCGGATTCCTGTTTCGCCTGCCACGATGACCAGGCGACGTTGGCCGTGTTTCGCAGCAAGCATGCAATTCGGCAGGATTCGCGCACGCCGTTCGGCCATGGTCAGCTGCAATGCGAAGCCTGCCACGGGCCGGGCGGTGAGCATGCCGGCCGCGTTCGGCGCGGCCAGGAGCGAGCACCGATAACGGCTTTTTCGTCCGGCAGCACGTTGCCGGTCATGGAGCAGAACCAGTTTTGTACGGCCTGTCACCAGGACGACCTCGGTTTCGGTTGGCACGGCGGTGCGCACGACATGGAAGAGGTGGCCTGCTCCGACTGTCACAGCAGCCACGCCGCCACGGATCCGGTCTTGGTTTCGTCGATGCAGGCACAAGTGTGCTTTGACTGCCACCAGCAGCAACGAACGCAGGCGATGAAACCCTTTGCGCACCCGGTGCGCGAGGGCAAGATGGACTGCGGCAGCTGCCATAGCGCACACGGCGGTTCCAGTGACACCCGGTTGACGCAACAGGCGACCAATGACACCTGTTTCGGTTGCCATGCCGAGCAACGCGGCCCGTACCTGTGGGAACACGCCCCGGTCAGCGAGAATTGCGGCGACTGTCATGATCCGCACGGATCCAACCATCCAGGCATGCTGAGTTTGCGTGCGCCGATGCTGTGCCAGTCGTGCCATTCGCAAAGCGGTCATCCGAGTATTGCCCAGGATGCCAGCGGCCTGCCGGATGCAACGCCGTCGCCGCTGTTACTGGGCCAGAGCTGCCTGAACTGCCATTCGCAAGTGCACGGCTCCAATCACCCGTCCGGCTCAAAGCTGATGCGCTAGGGGACGTTGCCATGAAACAAGCCGGACAAATCGCGCTGCTAGTCCTTGCCTTGCCGGCATCGGCGCTGGCTGAAGTGGACGTCAGCGAGTGGTTGTGCGAATCCTGTCCGTTCGAGGATGGTTATCAGTCTAACGTTGAAGCCGGTACCACGTATGTAAGCGACGAAGACATTCGCTATGGCAATGCGACCGGCTACGACAAGGATGGTATGTATCTTAATGTCGACGGCGATGGCGTCTATTCACGGGACGGCTATCGGCAGAGCTGGCGGGTTGAGGACCTCGGGCTCGATTCGCGCGTTGTCACTGTTGAGGGTGCCAGGCAAGGACGCTATGGCTACTGGCTCGAGTACAATGAAATTCCCAGCCGGGTCTTCGGCACAACCGAAACGGTGTTCGACTACAACTCCGGTACGCTGTTGTTGCCGCCGGCGTGGGTTCCGGCAGGCACAACAGACGGTTTTGCGGCTCTCGAGGATTCGCTCAAGACCCGCACCATCGAGAGTGACTGGGGTTTCGCCCGGGTTGGCGGACGCTGGATTGCATCCGACGCATTCGAGGTCTATGCAAACTACTCCCGGCAGACGCGCGACGGCATCGACATCAAGAGTGGCAGCAGCTATACGCAGGCTGCGTTGCTGCCGCGACGAATTGACTATGCGACCGACCAGGCGGATGTCGGCGTTCGTTTTCGAATTGGCAGTGGCACGCTGACACTGGCTTATTACGGTTCGTACTTCGACAACCGGAACGCCGCGCTTACCTGGCAGACGCCGTTTACCGCACCGCCCGGAGCAACCGAGCTGACCGCGGCCGAAGAGCCGGACAATAATTTTCAACAGCTCTCGCTGTCTGGCGCCTTTCAGACTGATTTCTGGCAATCCGTGCTGGCCTTTTCAGTTGCGATGGGTCGCGGCGAACAGAATGAGAACTTTCTCGACTACACAAGCAATCCGAACATCCCGGGCGCCGCTTTGCCGCGACCTTCACTTCAGGGCGAAGTGGATACCAGTAACTACGCCGTGACGTTTACGGCTCGGCCGCTGGACCGGGTTCGCGTCAAGCTGGCGTATCGATACGACGATCGCGACAACAGCACGGCTGTTGATGAATGGTCGCGGGTTATCACCGACGTTTTTCCGTCTGGCGAACTGCAGGAAAACGTGCCATACAGCTTTACCCGGTCACGTTTCAGCGCTGAAGCGGACGTGAAGGTGCTCGACGAATTACGGGTGTCCGCCGGTTACGACCGCAATGAGCTCGACCGCGACTACCAGGAGGTTGCCGAACAAACGGAAGATATCGGCTGGGGACAGGTGCGCTGGCGGCCGGCATCCTGGTTTGAGTTGCGCGGCCGTGGCGGGGTTTCGAGACGCGACATCAATCGCTACGACGAGGATGTGGCGGTCAGCCTCGGGCAGAACCCTCTAATGCGCAAATACAACCTTGCCTATCGATACCGCGAGTTCGGTGAACTCACTGCGATGGTGTCGGCGCCGACCAAACCGCTGTCGTTTGGTGTGACAGTGTTCTCGGCCGACGACAGCTACTCCGAGTCAAAGCTGGGGCTGACCAGCAGTGACGAGATGCGCTACACCGTCGACCTCAGCTGGAAGGTGTCCGATGCGATATCGGTTTACCTGATGCACGGCGGTGAGTCGGTCGAAGCGGAGCAAGCGGGTAGTGCCATGTTCAGTGCGCCGGACTGGAACGCTGTGCACGACGACGAGTTTCACCACTGGGGTGCGGGCCTGCACTGGAGTCCGGCTGAAGGCAAATTCGATTTGCGCCTGGACTACTCGAATGGCGAAGGCGATACCGCGATTCGGGTCGACAGCAATGGCGTCGCCAGTGCATTGCCGAAGCTGACCTCTTCGCTGGATTCGCTGCGAGCGGAAATGGCCTGGCACTTCTCTGAGAGGCTGGACCTGACTTTCGATGTTCGCTACGAAAGCTTCATGACGGACGACTGGGCGATTGCCGATGTCGCTGCCGATACTTTGCCAACCATACTGACGCTGGGCGCGTCGCCTTACGACTACGACATCTGGGCCGTCGGTGT
The DNA here is from genome assembly GCA_030429005.1 of Gammaproteobacteria bacterium. GTDB lineage: Bacteria > Pseudomonadota > Gammaproteobacteria > Steroidobacterales > Woeseiaceae > UBA1847. The sequence goes on from JAUIDP010000004.1 coordinate 75,492, forward strand.
GGGTTTTCGATATTACATAGGCGAGCGGGATTTGCAGTTGGCTGACTAGTCCAGGCGCTGGCATTGACCGGAGTTCTCGCGACGTTTGCGAAGCGGAGTTCGTGGGTGACTGCTCCTGTCGCAAGTCGGGATGTACAAACCCAACGTCACCTGGGCGGACCGCTGCGTTGTAGGTAAGAACCACAATTGGCGCAGGCAATGCAGCGGCGCAATATGGTCTGCGCTGAGTAGCCACGTGGAGAACCTGTATGCCTTCCCGGGAAACGTTCTATGAAGTGATGCGTCAGCACGGCATAACCCGCCGCAGCTTTCTGAAATTCTGCAGCCTGACGGCCGCCGGGCTCGGGCTGGGCCCCGAATTTGCCGGCAAATTTGCCCACGCTCTCGAAACCAAGCCGCGCACACCGGTCATCTGGCTGCACGGCCTGGAATGTACCTGCTGTACGGAATCGTTCATCCGCTCCGGCAATCCGCTGGCAGGTGATGTCGTGTTGTCCATGATATCGCTCGACTACGACGACACGCTGATGGCGGCAGCCGGGCACCAGGCCGAGGAACTGCTGGAGCAAACGGTGGAGAAATACGACGGCCAGTACATTCTTGCCTGCGAAGGCAATCCGCCATTGAACGAAGACGGCATGTACTGCATCCAGGCCGGCAAGCCGTATGTTGAAAAGCTCAGGCATATGGCCGACCACTGCAAGGCAATCATAGCCTGGGGTTCCTGCGCATCCTGGGGTTGCGTGCAGGCGGCACGCCCGAATCCGACCCGGGCAACGCCAATTCACAAGGTGATTACCGACAAGCCGGTCGTCAAGGTTCCCGGGTGCCCGCCGATCGCGGAGGTCATGACGGGCGTCATCACTTACATGATCGCGTTTGATCGCCTGCCGGAACTGGACCGCCAGGGGCGGCCCAAGATGTTCTACAGCCAGCGCTTGCACGACAAGTGCTACCGCCGCCCGCACTTTGACGCCGGGCAATTCGTCGAACGGTTTGACGACGAGGGCGCGCGCAAGGGTTACTGCCTGTACAAGGTCGGTTGCAAGGGCCCGACGACGTACAACGCCTGTTCCACGGTCGAGTGGAATGACGGGCTGTCGTGGCCGGTCAAGTCCGGCCACGGTTGTCTGGGCTGCGCCGAAGACAACTTCTGGGACAAGGGCTCCTTTTACAGTGCAGTCACGAATTTCGGCGCAATGGGCGGCGCAGAAGCGTCGGCGGACAAGGTCGGAGGGATCCTGGCGGGCGCGGCAGCAGTCGGGGTCGCCGCTCATGCCGCCGCTTCGGCGGTCAGTCGTATCCGAAGCCGGAATTCCGAGGAGGTGCGTCATGACTGAGACGACCAGCGCAAACGGTTTCGCCCTTGACGACAGTGGTCAGCGAGTCGTCGTCGACCCGGTTTGCCGAATTGAGGGCCACCTGCGCATCGAGGTCAACGTCGACGAGAACAATACGATCCGCAATGCTGTCTCCACCGGCAACATGTGGCGTGGTCTCGAGGTCATCCTGAAAGGACGTGATCCGCGCGATGCCTGGGCGTTCACCGAGAGAATCTGCGGCGTTTGCACCGGTGTACACGCACTCGCATCCTGCCGCGCCGTGGAGGATGCGATCGGCATCGAGATTCCGCGCAATGCCAATTCGATTCGCAACCTGATGATGCTGGCACAGTACACGCAGGACCACCTGGTGCACTTCTACCATCTGCACGCTCTCGACTGGGTCGATGTCGTGAGTGCGTTGAATGCCGACCCGGCCGCAACCTCGGCGTTGCAGCAAAGTATCTCGCCGTGGCCGAAGTCCTCACCCGGTTATTTCCGGGACATACAGAACCAGATCAAGCGCTTCGTGGAGTCCGGGCAACTGGGTCCGTTCGCCAATGCGTACTGGGGCAGTCCGGCATACAAGCTGCCGGCCGAAGCCAACCTGATGGCCGTTACCCACTATCTTGAAGCGCTCAATTTCCAGAAAGAGATTGTCAAGATACATACGATTTTCGGCGGCCGTAATCCACACCCGAACTGGCTGGTCGGCGGCATGCCGTGCTCGATCAATATCGACGATACCGGTGCGGTCGGGGCTGTGAACATGACCTGGCTGAACAAGGTATCGGACATCATCAACAGTTCTATAGCCTTCGTTGACCAGGTCTATATCCCGGATCTCAAGGCAATCGCGTCGTTCTACAAGGACTGGTTGCACGGCGGTGGCCTGTCGGGCAAGAACGTCATGGCTTACGGCGAGTTCCCTGCCATCGCCAACAACTACACGAACGAGAGCTGGATGTTGCCGAACGGGGCGATCCTCGATGGCGATCTCAGTACCGTGCACGATGTCGACCCGCGAGACACAGAACAGATTCGTGAATTCGTGACGCACTCCTGGTACGACTACCCGGACCCGGATGCCGGCCTGCATCCGTGGGAGGGCATCACCGAGCCCAAGTTTGAACTGGGCCCGAACGCGAAAGGCACCAAGACCAATATCGAAGCGCTGGACGAAGGCGGCAAGTATTCGTGGCTCAAGGCACCACGCTGGCGTGGGCATGCAATGGAAGTGGGGCCGCTTGCACGCTACCTGGTTGCCTATGCGCGCGGCCAGGAAGATATCAAGGAGCAGGTTGACAGCCTGCTTCGAGACCTGGATGTGCCGGTTACGGCTCTGTTCTCGACGCTGGGCCGCACGGCGGCGCGCGGGCTGGAATGCTCCTGGGCTGCGCACAAAATGCGCACGGTCTACGACGATATGATGGCCAATATCAAGGCCGGCGATTCTGCGACGGCAAACATGCAACTTTGGGAGCCCGAGACCTGGCCGGCCGACACCAGGGGCGTCGGCTTCGGCGAAGCGCCGCGAGGCGCGCTGGGTCACTGGATTCATATCCAGGAAGGCAAGATCGCGAACTACCAGGCGGTCGTGCCGACGACCTGGAATGCGTCGCCGCGCGATCCACAGGGCAACATTGGTGCCTATGAAGCCGCACTGCTGGGCACACCGATGGCCGACCCGGAACAGCCGCTGGAAATCTTGCGCACGATACACAGTTTCGATCCGTGCCTCGCCTGCGCCTCGCATATCATTGCGCCGGACGGCCAGGAGCTGGCGCAGGTCAAAATCCGTTAGAGGGGGCGACCATGGCAAGCACGGCATCCGACAGCCTCGAAAAGCGCCACCATCGCAAACCGTTGTACGTGTTCGAAGCGCCTGTTCGCATCTGGCATTGGGTGCATGCGCTGTCGATCGTCGTACTCGCCGTCACCGGCTACCTGATAGCCAATCCGCTGCCGAGCATCGGCGGCGAAGCCAGTGAGCACTTCCTGATGGGCAACCTGCGAATGATTCACTTCATCGCGGGCTATGTTTTCGCCATCGGTTTTGCCGTGCGCATCTATTTCGGCCTCGTCGGCAACAAGTATTCCCGGGAATTACTCTACTTGCCCGTCTGGCGGCGGGAGTGGTGGCGGGACCTGTTCGGCGAGGTCCGTTATTACCTGTTCCTGCAGCGCGACCCGCCCCACAGTGATGCGCACAATGCGCTGGCACAAGCGGCGATGTGGTTTGTCAATATCCTCGTCGGTGTCTTCATGATTGTCTCCGGCTTTGCGCTGTACGGAGAGGGTCTCGGACTCGGCACCTGGGCGGACACCTGGTTTGGATGGGCAATCCCGTTGTTCGGTGGATCCCAGCAACTGCGAATGCTGCACATACTTGGCATGTGGCTGTTCATTGTGTTCTCGATCATCCACATCTACATGGCCGTCAGGGCGGATATCATGGGGTCGCAGAGCAGCGTCAGCTCGATCATCAGCGGTTGGCGGACTTACAAGGACTGATACTTTGCCGGCACCTGGTAACAATGAACCTGCACTGCAGCAGTCAAACTGGGATACGCTGATTCTCGGGATCGGTAATGTATTGTGGGCCGACGAAGGGTTCGGTGTGCGTTGCGTCGAGGCATTGCACGAGCGCTTGCGCTTCTCATCCTCGGTCTGTGTCATGGACGGCGGCACGCAGGGCTTGTTCCTGTTGCCCTGGGTCTGCTCGGCGGACCGCTTGCTCATCTTTGATGCGATTGACTTCGGGCTTGAGCCCGGCACGCTGAAACTGATTGTCGGCGACGATGTTCCCAGCTACATGGGTGTCAAGAAAGTCAGCATGCACCAGGCCGGTTTCCAGGAAGTCCTGTGTTCGGCACAGTTGTCCGGCGAGTTCCCGGAACGAATTGCCCTGATCGGTGTGCAGCCCGAGTTGCTGAATGACTATGGCGGGAGCCTGACACCGACGGTCAAGCAGCAGTTGCGGCCGGCATTGGAGGTGGCCGATGAGGTACTGCGGGATTGGGGTGTCGATTTCTGCGCGCGCTCCGGAGAGTTGCAGGGAGACGAGCTCATCGGGCCAGGCGCGCTCTCGATGAGCGACTACGAGTCCGGCAGACCGGCGGGTATCAACACATGAGTCATCCACTTGTCGACCGGCTGATCAGTGAACTCGGCTACGCCGAGGTATCGCTACACAACCATGACGAGTTTGTCGCTGTGCCTGGCATGAACGTTTTGTTTTTCCCCGGTGACCCGGCGACGGTTCGGGATTCGACCGACGTAGCGGTGGTATTGCCGGAGATCGTCGAGACATTCGCCGGCCAGCTCAGGCCTGGCGTCGTCACCGATGTTTTTGGCGACGGCAAGGAGTTGAATCGTCACTACGGATTCAGGGAATACCCGGCGCTGGTATTCGTGCGCTCCGGCGAATATGTCGGGGCGATCACACGAATCCAGGACTGGAACGTCTACCTGGAGAAAGTCAGCGAACTGTTGTCAAGCCAGCCGCGCCGGCCGCCGGGGTTCAGCATCCCGGTGGTCAGTGCCTGACGCGCGACCACGGTCGGAGGAGCAGCTATGGATATCAGCCAGATTCCGGTACGCGTTATCGGGCCGGGCAGCCAGCCGGACGAGGAAGACGGGCAGTCACTCACTTATATCGATATGCCCGGCGACATGTCGAGGTACTCCCCGCCGTCTATTCCGGAACCCGACGCGGTTGCCGGCCTCGTCGGGGCGCGAGAAGCGATGTTGTGGCTGCGTGTGGCCCTGCAAAGGTATATCACCACGGCCCAGCCACAGTTTGCGGACCTGACGGCGCTGGATGACAAGGAGCGCGAGCTCGTCAACCAGATTCTCGGCGAGGGCGAAGTTGCCATCAAGACCACCGGCGCGAACCTGGCACGAACGCAGGAGTCCGTCCTTGCCGGTGTCTGGCGGACGATGTATTTCGATGACGCCGACAGTGTCATCCTCGACCTGCTCGAAGTGGCCGATGCACCGCACGTCACACGTGGCGAGATCGCGCTATCGCATGGAATCGACGTGCAACCTGACGGCCTGCCAGAGGGTGTCATCAATGCACTGCCGATCCTGGTCGAGCTCGAGTCGTATTGCAGCGATTACACGGCGACACGGCAGCCCCAGTCGATCAACCTGACATTGTTGCCGCTGACCGAAGCGGACCTCGTCTTCCTGGATGAGCAACTGGGGCGCGGTCCGGTCGATTCGCTGTCACGCGCCTACGGCAAGTGCCAGGTGATCAGTACGCTGGTGCCGAACGTCTGGTGGGTCCGTTTCTACAATTCCATGGGGTCCCTGATCCTGTCCACGCTGGAGGTCATCGACGTGCCGGCGGTTATCTGCGCGGCGCCCGAAGACCTGCAGGACTCGGCCACGCGACTCGATGGCCTGATAACGCCATACTGGCCCGACGAAGCATGAGCAATGAAGCGGGTATCTTCGAGTGCCGCATTTGCTGGTACGTCTACGACCCGGCAGAGGGTGATGAATTCGAACAGATTCCTGCCGGAACGGCCTTCAGTTCGTTACCGGGACACTGGCGATGCCCGCAATGCGACGCAGAGCAGAGCGCGTTCCTGCCAGTCAATGACTAGCGCCCCGGATTTCGTCGATGCGCTGCTTGCTCATTTTGTGCAGGTACAGGAACAGCACATGCAGGGCCTGCCCATCCTGAATCCACGCTTGTCTGTCGAGGTCACCGGTTGCAGGGATTTTGACGGACAACAACTGTGTGTGCTGATCACACCGTGGTTCATGAACCTGGTCGCAATGCCCGGAAGCGCCGAGATGGACAACGTGCCGATAGGTGAATTCGTCAGCCTCGACCTGCCGCACGAGTCGCTCGAATTCACCGTTAGCCGCGATGCGGAAATTGGCACCTACCTGAGCGCTGTCCTGTTTCGCACGATGACCGATTTTCCCGACCAGCAGACGGCGCGGGAAGTCGCAGAGGAAACAATGCGACGGCTGTTCCTGGCGGCGGATCGGCCGCGCGAAAAGCTCGTCAACCGGCGTGCGCTGTTCACCGGCCTCGGGGGCGGCTGATGCACGAGATGTCTGTCTGTATTGCATTGCTCGAGCAGGTGGAACAGGTTGCCAGCGAGCGGCGCGGTGCAAAGGTGACCAGGATTGTTATCCGGCTGGGACCGCTTGCGGGTATCGAGTCACAATTGCTGTTGCGCAGCTACCCGATCGCAGCTGCGGGTACGATCGCCGAGAATGCAGAGCTCGAAATCGATGCCACGGACGTTGTCGTGCGTTGCACGCAATGCGGCTGCGAATCGACGGTCGCGCCGAACCGTTTGCTGTGCGGGGAGTGTGGCGATTTTCGCACCCGTATCGTCAGTGGCGACGAGATGATTCTGCAGAGTATCGAGTTTTTCTCCGCAGCCAGGCACCTGCAGTCAGCGACTTCCCATTGAGGCCTTGAGCAGCGGCGGTGTCGCCAATGTCGTAATCAGGACCATCAGGACAATCGCAGCGAAGACCGAATCGTCGATGACGTTCAGTGACCGTCCGATGGCGGCGAATACGAGACCGACCTCGCCGCGTGGCAGCATGCCGAAGCCGATGGCCCACTTGTTGGCCGGAGACTTCGCGCCGAAACCACTCAGGATCTTGCCGGCCGAAGCGGCCAGCAACAGGCCACCCGCGAGTGTCAGCACCGGCCAGGACAGGAACGTCTCGATCTTCACCTGTATGCCCATCAGAATGAAAAATATGGGTACCAGGATGACTTCGAGGGGTTCGATCAGCTGGCGAATGCTGATGACGTGCTCCTTGTCGGCATCCCTGTGACCGCTGAAATAGCCATCGTGCAGAATAATGCCGGCAGCAAATGCGCCGATGATGGTGGCGAGCCCGGCGAGATTGGCCAGCCAGGCCAGGACCATGACGAACAGGTAGGACGTAAACATTTTCGCCTCGACGAAATCGAGCCGACTCATGATTGCGGCCATCCGCCGTACGACGACGGGGCCGAGTGCGAACGCGGCGACCAGGAAGGCGAGCGACACCAGCACTATGGAAATCAGCTCACCTGGATTCAGGGCGCCGCTGACGACGAAGCCAGAGACAATGGCGAGGATGATCAGGCCGAGAACATCGTCACAGATTGCGGCACCGAGGATGATGCGGCCTTCCAGCGACTGTGCCCGCCCGAGGTCCTGTAGTACCTGCGCAGCGACCCCGATACTGGTCGCACCCAGCGTAGCGGCGATAAACATCGTTGAATGCGCGGTTGCGCCAGGCTGCAACAGCAGCACGCAACCGAAGCCCAGCGCAACAGGCAGCACGACGCCAAGAAATGCGACGCGGATCGAGTCGCCGCCAACACGCCGCATGGCCTCGACATCCGTCTCTAGCCCGACCATGAACAGCAGGAAGATCACTCCGTAGCGGGAAAACACGTCAACGGCGTGGGCGACCTGCATGACCTCGCCGCCGTACGGACCACGAATAATTGCGACCAGCTCAGGCCCTTTGACAGGACCGAATATCGCAGTGGCAACCTGGTTGATGTCGCCGCCGGCGAGGACACCGTTGACGACGTCAAAGACCCGCGGTCCTTCCCGCAGTACCGCCAACAGGTCAAAGTGGAAATACCAGGCCAGGTTGCCGAGCAGGACTCCCATCAGCAGTTCGCCGAGTACCGTCGGTTGCCCGAGCTTGCGTGCGCCGACACGACCGAGGACAGCAAACGCCAGTATGCTCGTGACCCCGAGAATCACCGGCGCGATCGGGTCCCCATGCAATGCAGATGCCGGGTCAGGCATGCGGCTCAGCAGATGCGGGGTAGGGGGTCATCCTCCAGCTCTTCCAGGAAGCGCTCGCCACCGAGTTCCGTTTCCAGGATAACGCGTTGCTCACGGGCAGATACTTCACCGATGATCGCGGTGTCGGCACCGGCCGGCAGATCTCTGCAGGCCGCTATCGCCGCATCGGCCTGTGCCGAGTCGATGACAGCAACGACCCGGCCCTCGCAGGCAAGATACAGGGGGTCGTAGCCCAGCATGTCGCAGACCGCACGCACCGGCTCCTTGACCGGAATTGCCGAGTTCAGCCGGACGCCAAAGCCGGTGCCCCGAACCAGCTCGTGCGCGACCGACGCCAGTCCGCCGCGGGTCGGGTCACGCATGAACCTGAGGCCGTCGAACTGCAGCAGCGTTTTCGCCAGTTGAGCGACCGGCGCTGCATCCGACAGGATGTCGCCGCGCAAGCCGAATTCTTCGCGAGCCAGCATGATAGCCGTGCCGTGGTCGCCAACCGAGCCGGTGACCAGCAGCCGGTCGCCATCACGGATGTTCTGCATTGCCAGCCGCGGGCCTGGAAGCCGCACACCGACGCCGGTTGTCGCCAGGTACAGGCCGCCACCTTCACCGCGGCGCAACACCTTGGTGTCCCCTGCACTGACTTTGACTGCGGCCTCGCGGGCAGCCGCCGCCAGGCTGGCCACCAGCCGGTCAAGCACGGCTATTTCGAGCCCTTCCTCGATGAAGGCATTCAGTGTCAGGTACTTCGGGCACGCACCGGCGACGGCCAGGTCGTTGACGGTGCCGTGCACTGCAAGTGAACCGATATTGCCGCCAGGAAACTCCAGCGGTTGCACGGTAAATCCGTCTGTCGTGATCATCGCTTCGCCGCCCCCCAGCGCAATCGGCACCGCATCCGCCTGCGTGTCGAGGTCGGATTTACCGAGGTGCCGCACGAAAATATCCTCGATCAGTTCGCGCATGAAGCGACCGCCATTGCCATGCGCCAGTGAAATGTGCAGCTCGTCCATCAATTTTCCCGCGTTGAATCACGGGCCGCCATTTCCGCGACCTGGCCGACGCAAAGCGCCGCGTCGTTGCACGGCAGCCTGGCTGGCAGGAGCGCCTTGAACCCATCGTCCTGCAATAGGTCGACAACCTGTTCTGTCAGTACCCGGTTCTGGAAGACGCCGCCACACAGCCCAACCTGGCGTACGCCCGTCTCCTCGCGAATTGCACGTGCCTGGCCGAGCAGCCCGTAGGCAAGACTCGAATGGAATATTTCGGCACGTTCGCTCGCATCCCGTCCTGCATCGAGCAGCATGTCGACGAGCGGTTCCCAGTCCATGCGCCAGGTACCGTATGTATCTTTCGCAGCAGGCAGCGGAATCGGTTCGCGTCGGCTGCGACACAGCGCCTCGAGCTGCATCGGGCCGGCCGCTTCGAAACTCACGTTGTGCGCACCCAGAACGATCGCAGCCGCCGCATCGAACAGGCGGCCCGCGGCGGAGCTTGCCGGGCTGTTCAGGCCGGTGCGCCACGCGTTTCGCGCCAGCTCGTCACGGTCCGGGCAGGCTGGCCAGGTTCGCCCGCATTCCCAGGCAACTGCGGCGGCGCTGCGCCAGGGTTCGCGACCCGCTCGATCGCCGCCGGGCAGGCGAAAACGGCGCAGGCTGCCAACCCGCTGCCAGTTCCCCGCCTGGCCCAGCAGGGCTTCGCCACCCCACAAGTCGCCGTCTGCACCGAGCCCGACGCCATCCCAGGTAAACACCAGGGCCGGCTCGTGTAATTGAAATTCCGCTGCCAGTGCGCTGGCATGTGCATGATGGTGCCAGGCGGTTTCGACGTCGCAGCTTCGCTGCTGACGAGCCCAGCGATGCGTCGTGTAACCCGGGTGCGCGTCGCAGACGATGCGCGCGGCAGTGACCCGGTAGAGCCGCTGCAGATCGTCGACCAGCTGCTCGAAGACAGCCAGGCTTCGTGGGCTGTCCATCTCGCCGATGTGTGGCGAGACGATCACGCGCCGGTCCCAGCTGAGGGCGATCGTGTTCTTCATATGCCCACCGACGGCCAGCGTCGGGCAGGCCTGTGACCATGGCAGCTGCAGTTCGAGCGGTGCTGAACCGCGGCCGAGGCGCAGCGGTCGATGGCGACCGGCGATCCGCCGGAACACCGGGTCATCGGCAGGTCGTACGATGGGCCGGTCGTGATGCAGGAAGCCATCGACGAGCCCGGCAAGGCGGTGCTCCGCAGCCGCATTCTCCGTCAGGACCGGTTCGCCACTGATGTTGCCCGAGGTCGCAACGAGCGGTTTGCCGAATGCGTCCAGCAACAACTGGTGCAGCGGACTGTAGGGCAGGAAGGCGCCGACTTCTCCGAGGGCGGGTGCGATGTTTGCTGCCAGTGTCGAGGCGCGGCGCTGGCGCAGCAACACGATCGGTCGCATCGGGCTGGCAAGCAGGGCGACATCATCGGCATCGAGGTGCGCATAGTCACCGACCGCTGCACAGCCGTCCGCGCCGCGCACCGGGAACATGACGGCGAGCGGTTTATCGGGACGTTGCTTGCGCGCTCGCAACCGGCCGACAGCCGTTGTATCGAGCGCATCACAAACCAGGTGGTAGCCGCCGATTCCCTTCACGGCAAGCGACTTGCCCTGCTGCAGCATACGAACCGCGCATTCGAGCGCATCGTCCGCGACGCGGCTGTCGCCGGTGGCGAAACTCAACGCCGGGCCGCACTCCGGACAGGCTATCGGCTCAGCGTGAAAGCGACGATCGAACGGGTCCTCGTATTCTGCCCGGCAGTCCGCGCACATCCGGAAGCCAGACATACTGGTGTTGGGGCGGTCATACGGCATTGACCGGATCAGCGTGTAACGCGGCCCGCATTGTGTGCAATTGATGAACGGGTACCGGAAGCGCCGGTCCGCGGGGTCCTGCATTTCCTTGCGGCAGTCGTCGCACATGAAGTAGTCCGGCGGCACGCAGATCTGCGCCGCGTCATCCGCAGTGCTGGTGACAATCTCGAAGCCGTCGAACAATACGTCAGCGAGCCATTGTTGTTTGCTCGCTGTGACCCTGGAGAGCGGCGGTGCACACTCCATGATGTCGGCGCAAAACTGTTGCAGCTTCACGTGGTCACCACAGGCAACGACTTCGACGTCGCCCAGCCGGTTCTGTACCTGGCCCGTGATGCCATACTGGCTGGCAAGTCGGTAGACAAAGGGGCGAAAACCGACACCCTGCACCTGGCCGCTGAGTGTCATCCTGATCGTCTTGGGACGATGCAACACGGTGCTCACGAAACTAACCTGCCGAACGCTTTGCGTGCACTGCTTCCCATTGATTGTCGCGGTAACCGGATGACCACCAGATCCTGCACGCACCTTCGTCTGAAACCATGCACGGCCCGATAGGTTTGCGCGGCGTGCAGGCTCGACCATAGAGCCGACACTCGTTCGGATAGATCTTCCCGAGCACGACGCTGGCGCAGTCGCAGCCTGGCGGCATTTCGCCAACGCGCTTGCGCGAATTGTCGGCGTAGGACGGAAACACCATCCGCGCATCGTGTGCCGCGTAGCCGGGTTGTAATGAAAACCCGGATTCCGGAATGACCCCGATGCCACGCCAGTTGGCATCGCCAACCATCATGACTTCCGCGAGTTGCCGGCGGGCAGTCTTGTTGCCACCTGGCCGCACGACTTCGGGGTAACAATTCTCCAGCGCGGGTTTGCCCGAAAATAACTGGTGCAGTACCGAGTACATGGCCGCCAGCAAGGTATCGGCCCGGAAGCCGGCGATGGCCGCGGGGATGCCGTGCCTGGTGACGACGAACTCCCATTCCTCCGGACCCATCACGGTTGAAACGTGTCCCGGCGCAATCAGGCAGTCGAAGCCGGGCGACCCCGAGTCCAGTAGCATGGCAACGGCTGGCCAGGTAAGCCGGCCCGACAGCAGCACCAGGAGGTTTTCAGGTGCGCCTTCGGCCAGCATAGAAGCCACCGGTGCGGTCGTCGTTTCGAAGCCAGCCGCAAAGAATATGACCTGCCGTGCGGGATTTGACCTGGCAATGTGCACGGCCTCGCCTGGCGATGCGATCGGCCGGATGTCGGCGCCCGCGGCACGCGCCTGCTCGAGCGATTGCGGTTCTCGCCGAGGCACGTTCACCGGCACGCGCAACATGTCCCCGAACGCGACCAGCGTGATGTCTTCGTTGAGCGCCAGCTGGATGGCTTCGTAGACGTCTTCTTCAGGGCAGATGCAGACCGGGCAGCCGGGCCCGGGCACCAGCTCGATGTTGCCGGGCAATGCGCCGCGCAATCCGGCGACGGAAATCGATCGCTCATGGCCGCCACAAACATTCATGATCCGGACCGGACGGGGTATGTCCAGCTTGCGCAGTTTGTCCAGCCAGTAAGCGGCGTCCCGGGTCATGGGTGCGCTGTTGCTGCGTATTGTGCGGTCAGCCGGGTGGCAGCTTGACTGTCTCGCACCCAGTCGCACCAGGCGCCCATCCCGCTGCCGGACCGGGCGGACACTTCGATGATCCTGGCATCCGATGCCAGTTGCCGCATGCAATCCCGCGCCACTTGCGGGTCGAAATCGTCAAGGACGCCAAGCAGGTCGCACTTGCTGAGAACGACCAGATCCGCGGCGCGAAACATCACCGGATACTTGGCGGGCTTGTCATGGCCCTCCGGCGTCGACAACAGCGTGACGTTCAGGTGCTGGCCGAGGTCGAAACTCGCCGGACAGACGAGGTTGCCGACATTCTCGATAAACAGGACGTCGATTGAGTCGAGGTCCAGTTGGTGCAATGCCGAGTGCACCATGCCCGCATCGAGATGACAGGCGGTGCTGGTGCTGATCTGCACGGCAGTGACACCCTTCGCCCGAATGCGTTCCGCGTCGTTTTCTGTTTCGAGGTCGCCTTCCACAACAGCAAGCCGAAAATCCGAACCCAGCCGGTCGATCGTGGCTTCCAGTAACGCGGTCTTGCCGGCACCGGGCGAGGACATCAGGTTGATAGCCAGCACACCGTGCCGGTCGAAGTGCTCGCGGTTGTGGTGAGCTCGTTGGTCGTTTGCCTGCAGCAGCGACTGCAGGACTTCGACGGATTCACCGTGGAGTGTTTCGGAAGTGTTGCTATCTGTTACGTTGCAACCGCAGGTACCGCACATAGGACTTCTCCCGGGAAGCGAGTCTTCAGGCTTCCGTTGCCAGTATCTGGTCGATCAATTGCCAGGATTCATTCGCTTCGGCAGCGCTGATTTTCTGAATGACGTAGCCGACGTGCACAAGAACGTGATCGCCAGGTTTTAGATCTTCATCCTGCATCATGAACAGGCTGACATCCCGCTCGATGCCACGGGCCTCGCATGTGCACTGAAAACCGTCGATGCTGGCAATTTTCATGGGGACGGCAAGGCACATTATCGAACTCCCGTACGAGCCGCAGAGTCATTTCCCTGCAGCTTGATCATATGCTCGCGAAAGGGAGCTATACTGTACGTAATTGCACCTATTTTGTTAGAAATTGCGGGGGTTTATGCTGAATTCAATTCTGGGAAGAGCTTCGTCGAAGGAGGCGCGATATGTTGCGTCTGACCACCTTGTTGTTGTTCACGTTCGTCGCCGGGGTTGCGAGCGCTGATGTCCTCGATCACCACAACAGCATCCTGGCCCGCCTCGCTCATCAATTGTTTTCGCCTCATCACCTGCCGTTTACATTGCTGGTCGTGGTGGTTGGAGCTATCGCCTTGCAAAAGTGGCGCACGGCCAGGAAATAACCGGCACCGTACGCGACTCCCGGGCGGCTTCGTTGTTCGCCACATACCGGCGCACTGATCTTGCGAACAGCCACGATTATCCTGTTGGTCTGTGTTTTGGTCACAGCACCATTCGCGGTCGCCTGGTCGTCGGATGATCCTGGCACCCAGGTAGTTATGCTGGGTACCGGCACGCCGAACCCGGAACCGGATCGGTCCGGTCCGGCGATTGCAATTGTTGTCAACGGGGCAGCATACCTGGTGGACTTCGGACCCGGCGTGGTGCGCCGGGCTGCAGCGATGTCGCCGGAGTATGGTGGCCAAATACCGGCATTGTCCGTCGACAACCTGAAAATCGCCTTCCTGACGCACTTGCACTCGGATCATTCGGCCGGCCTTTCCGACCTGATTCTGACACCCTGGGTGCTGGAGCGTGATGAACCCTTGCAGATTTACGGACCGGAAGGAATCGAAGAGATGGCGTCGCATGTGCTGCAGGCCTACCAGGCCGATATTCGATACCGTATCGACGGGCTGGAGCCGGCCAACGAGACCGGCTGGCAGGTGAAAGCGCATGTGCTGGATGACGGTGTCGTTTATGAAGACGACAACGTCAAGGTCGAAGCATTCCGTGTACGTCATGGCACCTGGGAGAACGCGTTCGGCTTTCGCTTCACGACAGCCGATCGCGTGATCGTGATCTCGGGTGACGCGGCACCGGACGCCAATGTCGAGAAGTATGCTGCCGGCGCCGATGTCCTGGTGCACGAGGTATATTCCGACTCGGGCTTTGCGCGCCGGGATGCCTTCTGGCAGAAGTATCACAGCACCAATCACACGTCGGCCACGGAACTGGGCGAAATCGCCCGCCGCGCCAAACCGGGCCTGCTGGTGCTGTACCACGTGCTGTTCTGGGGGTCCTCGGAGGAGACGGTCCTCGAGGAGGTCCGCAGGGGCTATGACGGGGACGTGGTGCTGGCCCATGATCTCGATGTTTTCTAGACTTTTCTTGACTTTGGCGGCCGTATCCGGACAATTTGCGGCCCTCGCGAGCGCCTGCAAACCTTGGCGTCGACCAGATAATGGTGATGTAGCTCAGATGGTCAGAGCGGCGGACTCATAACCCGCAGGTCGGTGGTTTACAAAATGCGCCAGCATTTTGGACGCCTCGAGCGCAGCGAGAGCGCCCCGCAGGGGTGAGGATCGACCACAGGGAGATCTGAATCCATTCCACCCATGGTGGTGAGGTGGATAGAATAGAATTTTGGTGATGTAGCTCAGATGGTCAGAGCGGCGGACTCATAACCCGCAGGTCGGTGGTTCACAA
>JAUIDP010000079.1 GCA_030429005.1 Gammaproteobacteria bacterium
TGTGGCTGCCGCAGTTGCCGCCGGTGCGAATGCCGTCGGTTTCGTATTTGCCGAGTCGGTTCGCCGCATATCGCCGGCGAATGCGCGCGCGGCGGTCGCCGACCTGCCGGCCGGCGTACTGCGCGTGGCCGTCATGCGCCACCCAAACAACGACGAGTGCCGCAAGGTCATCGACGAATTCGAGCCGGACGTCATCCAGACCGATGCCGAGGATTTTGCGACGCTCGAGGTTCCGGAACACATAGAATGCTGGCCGGTCATTCGCGAAGGCAGCGAGTCGGTATCCGCTCCGGACATCTATGTCTATGAAGGCAGTCGAAGCGGCAGCGGCCAGACGGTCGACTGGTCGCGTGCGGCCGGCGTGGCCCGGCACGGACGCATGATTCTTGCCGGCGGGCTCGCGGAGGACAATGTCCGCAGGGCGATACAGACAGTGCGGCCGTGGGGTGTCGATGTGTCGAGCGGCGTGGAGTCGTTGCCCGGCACCAAGGACCATGAACTGATCCAACGATTTATCAGCGCAGTGCAAAAGGCGGAGAAAGAAATATGAAGGACCTCCTTGAGGCCTTGATCAACGGCGAGCTACCGGACGAACGCGGCCGCTTCGGCCCGTTTGGCGGGCGTTACGTGCCGGAAACCCTGGTGCCGGCTTTCGAGCGGCTCGAGGCCGGTGTGCGGGAACACCTGCACGACGATGCATTTCAACAGGACTATCGCCGCGAGTTGCGCGAGTGGGTGGGCCGGCCGACGGCACTGACCTTTGCGCCGCGCCTTAGCGAGCGCTGGGGAGCGGAGGTCTGGCTGAAGCGCGAAGACCTCGCGCACACCGGTGCGCACAAGATCAACAATGCGATCGGCCAGGCGTTGCTGGCGAAGCGGCTCGGTGCAAAACGCGTGATTGCCGAGACCGGCGCGGGCCAGCACGGCGTGGCATCCGCCGCGGCCTGCGCGCGGGTCGGCCTGCCGTGCGTCGTGTACATGGGCGCCGTCGATATCGAGCGGCAGGCGCCGAACGTCGATCGCATGCAGAGGCTCGGTGCCGAGGTCGTGGCTGTCGAGACCGGGGACAAGACACTGCGCGCCGCCATCGACGAGGCGTTGCGCGAATGGGTCACGGACCCGGCGGGCATTTACTACCTGCTCGGGTCGGCGGTCGGCGCGCACCCGTATCCCTACCTGGTGCGCGAGCTCCAGTCGGTCATCGGCCAGGAAGCGCGGCAGCAGATGCTCGAGGCGGCCGGCGGATTGCCGGATGCGGCGTTTGCCTGCGTCGGCGGCGGGTCGAATGCGATCGGCCTGTTCTACCCGCTGATCGGTGACGATATCGAACTGATCGGCGTCGAGGCCGGCGGCACCGGCGATGGCCTCGGACAAAATGCGGCGACGCTGGCGACCGGCACGCCGGGCGTGCTGCAGGGTGCGTACACGATCATCCTGCAGGACGACGACGGCCAGGTGCAGGAGACGCATTCGATTTCCGCGGGGCTCGACTACTCGGGCGTCGGCCCGGAGCATGCGTTGCTGCAGGCAACCGGCAGGGTCACCTACGTTGCAGCCGGCGACGACGCGGCGCTCGAGGCGCTGGAAGAATTGTGCGAGACGGAAGGCATTCTGACCGCACTCGAAACGGCGCATGCCTATGCCTACGCGCGTGAATGGGCGAAGGACAACCCGGGCAAGCGCATACTGATCGGCAATTCCGGCCGCGGCGACAAGGACATGCCGACATTGACAAAATACCCGGCGAGGACACGCACGCATGCAAGCACATGAACGACTGACGGCGGCGATTCGTGCGGCCAACGACGGCGGCCGCACGGCGCTGGTGCCCTTCATCACGGCTGGCTACCCGGAACCAGCAGAGTTCGTCAGTACGCTGCAGGCCATAGCGAAGGTTGGCGATGTCGTCGAGATCGGCATACCCTTTTCCGACCCGATGGCCGACGGCATGACGATCCAGCGGTCGAGCTTCGTCGCGTTGCAGAAGGGTGTGAGCCTGGAGTGGATCTTTACGCAACTCGAAAGCGCGCAGGGCGACATCGATGCGCCGCTGGTCATGATGTCCTACCTGAACCCGCTGCTTGCATTCGGCTACGAGAAACTGGCAAAGCGTGCGGCGGCCACCGGTGTTTGTGCGTTCATCGTGCCAGACCTGCCGTTCGAGGAGAGCGAGGACATTCGCACAGCGCTGGAGGCCGAAGGTGTCGGGCTGATCCAGCTGGTCACGCCGGCGACGCCGGAGGCGCGCCTCGAAAAACTGGCCGCGGCCTCGAAAGGCTTTGTCTACGCCGTGACGATCACCGGCATCACCGGCGGCGGTGCCGGGCTGCCGGCCGGTCTCGCAGACTATCTTGACAAGGTGTCGGCCGTCTCGGCCCTGCCGGTCTGCGCAGGCTTCGGCATTCGCGCGGCCGCGGATGTGGCCAACGTCGGTGCCCATGCTGCCGGCGCCATCGTCGGCTCCGCGCTGGTCGAGGTGCTGGAAAAAGGCGAGGACCCGGCAGCCTACCTCGAGTCACTGCGCCCCGAATGAAGAAGCTGACCAGTTCCGACTCGCTGGTAACGATCCATCACTGGAAAAACCTGCTCGAAAGCGAAGGCATCGCCTGCGAGCTGCGCAACGAACACCTCGGTTCAGTCATGGGCGAAGTCCCGTTCGTCGAAGTCTGGCCACAACTCTGGGTCGTCAACGACCTGGACTTCGACCGCGCCCGCCAACTGCTGAGCGACGCCGCGATGTCCGAAAGCCCGGACGAAGCCTGGACCTGCCGCCACTGCGGCGAATCCAACGAAGGCCAGTTCGCAGCCTGCTGGAACTGCACCAAACCCGCCTAAAAAACCCGTGACAGTTACTACTTACACCTTTTTCGATCGAAAAAAGGTGTAAGTAGTAACTGTCACGGGTTTTCTTCAGGGCATGCCGCGGGCTAGCAGGCGGGTTCCTGCGATCTCGGAACGCAGCATCGCCGAGACTTTCTCCGGCTGGATCGGTTTGCTGATCAAAAAGCCCTGTGCGAGGTCGCAGTTGCAGCTTCTGAGGAAGTCGAGCTGGGTCAGCGTTTCGACGCCTTCGGCGGCGACTTCGATGTCCAGTCCCTGGGCCATCGCAATCGCTGCACGAATGATGCGCTGGTGGCTGTCGTTTTCCTCGATGTCGGCGATCAGCGAGCGGTCGAGTACGAAGCTGTCGATATAGCCGTTGTCGAGCGACTCGAATGACACCTCGCGCGTGCCGAAGTGATCGAGCGAGATACGCACACCGAGGTCGCGCAGGCCTTTCAGTGTGGCCAGCTCCGTCGTACGTTTGCGCACGATGTCGCCATTGCCGATCTCGAGTTCAATGCAGCCGGGGTCGATGGCCGTGTTCTGCAGCGCCTCGTGCACCGTACTGACGAGCCGTTGGTGCATCAGCTGCTGCTGCGACACATTGATGGCCAGTGACAGGTCGGGTAGCTCGAATTGCCGCTGCCAGGCCGCGAGCTGGCGGCAGGCGGTGTTGATGACCCATTCGCCGGCGGAGTGGATCAGGCCACTGCTCTCGAGAATGGGCAGGAATCTTGATGGCGGCAGAAGCCCGAAGCGCGGGTGTTGCCAGCGCAGCAACGCTTCAAGCCCGATCAGCCGGCCGGTGGCCAGGTCGATGCGCGGCTGGTAGTGCAGCACGAATTCGTCACGCACGAGCGCATGCCGCAGGCCGACTTCCAGCTCCTCGCGCTGCGCCAGTTGTGCGTTGAGCGCTTCGGAGTAGTACTGGAAGCGCCCGCCACCGCGTTTCTTGGCTTCGTACATCGCGAGGTCGGCAGCTTTGACGAGGCGCTCGGCCGCCTCGCCGGACTCCGGGTACATAGCGATGCCGATGCTCGGCGTCGTATACACCTCGCTGGAGCCGATTTCGTATTTCTCGGACAACACCAGCAGCAGTTTCTGCGCAGCGGCTGCCGCGTTGTTGGAGTCGCCAAAGTCTTCGAGGCAGACAACGAATTCGTCGCCGCCCCAGCGTCCGGACAAATCACCGATGCGCAGGTTCTTGCGCAAGCGGCCGGCAACTTTCTTCAGCAGTGCATCGCCGATGTCGTGACCCAGCGTGTCGTTGACCGACTTGAAGCGATCCAGGTCGATGAACAACACAGCGAGCGGCGCGCCCTTGCGCTGGCTGCGGCCCATCGCGCGCGCCAGTTGCTCGATAAACAGGCTGCGGTTCGGCAGGTTGGTCAGTTCGTCATACTGCGCGAGCTTCTGCAATTCGTTGTTGCGCCGCGTCTGGTCCGTGATGTCGCGGAAAGTAATGACACCGCCGATGAGTTCGCGCTTGCCGTCATACAGCCCCTGGCCGTTGATCGACAGCAGCGTGTCGACCTGCTCGGGGACCCGGTAGATCGCAACCTGGTTGGCGAACTTCTCGCCATTGCGCGCACGCACCAGCGGCAGCAAAGCCGAGTTCCTGTAGTTGTCGCCATTGCCGTCAATGCAGCAAAACGTCTGTTCCCAGCTCGTGTCCGGTTGCATACGCGGCCCGAGGCCGAGAATCGAACGTGCTGCCGGGTTGATGTCCAGCACGTGTCCCTGCTTGTCCACGACGATGACGCCGTCATTGATGTTGCGCAGGATCGACAACACCGTGACGTCGGTGTCCGACAGGCGGTGCTGCAGGCGGTGGCGCTGCACCGCGTGCTCAAAAATTGTTTCCTGGCTCTCGACGGTGACGTCGTCGATGCAGATATAGGCCTGTGCGCCGGCCCGCACGGCGGCAATGCCGCGATGTTCGCGTTCCTTCGTCGTCAATGCGATGACCGGGTGCCGGTCAAACGAGCCGATCAACTCGGCGATGGACTGGCCGGACTGTGCAATCGCCGGGCCTGCTTCGAACAACACCATGTCGACGACCGACGGTGCGTCGTCCGGTACTTTCAGTGAAGCGGAGCGCGTCAGCATCGCGCAGTACGGCAAGGTTTCGAGTTCGCTAAGATAGTCGGCGGCAAATTCGCCACGTCCAAGATAAAGTATTGAGTGCCCCGCCATAGATTCCCGTCAGTATCCGTTTTTTGTTATTCGGCCGTCGTACCCCCTGGGCCAGACGCATGATAGCAGAATCCCAAGCAAACACAGGCATTTAAGCCATTTTTTAAACCATTTCGAGTGACTTGTCGTCTAATCAACAAAGGATGTGGAGAAATGGCTTTTGGGAGCGCTTTTGACGGCACCGGCAAGCGACTATAGTCGTCAGATGGTGTCCCTGGAACGACCGGCATTGACGGACGAGGCCGACTGGATCGCGAAAGCGCAGCGGTCGGATGCGACGGCTTTCGAGCGGCTGTATCGCATGCACATCGACCGGGTTTACGGCCTGTGCCTGCGCATGACCGGCAACGTTGCAGAAGCCGAGGATTGTGCCCAGGAGACGTTCATCCAGGCATGGAACAAGCTCGACAAGTTTCGCGGCGATAGCGCGTTCAGCACCTGGCTGCACCGTATCGCGGTGAATGCGGTACTCGGCAGGGCGCGCAAGTCGAAGCGCGAACAGGACCGGATCCAGGTGGCTTTCGAGCAAACCTCGGCACCGGCCTCGGCAGCCGACGACGGCGAGCTGCGCGACCTTTCGGACGCGGTCGATCGCCTGCCGGAAGGCGCAAGACATGTCTTCGTGCTGCATGCCGTGTATGGCTACAGCCACGAGGAAACCGGCGAGATGCTCGACATTGCGTCGGGCACGAGCAAGGCACAGTTACACCGGGCGCGGCGCCTGCTGGCGCAGCAGCTCAAGGAACAGGGATTTGAGGAATGACCGAGCAAGATGACAAATTGGCCATAGCGGCCCGCCAGCTCGCAACGGAAATCAAGCCGTCGCGTGACCTGTGGCCGGGCATCGAGCAGGCGATCAGGGAGCCGCGCCGGCAGAAGCAGACGCCGTGGTATGCACAGGCGGCTGCCGTCTTCCTGCTGGTTGGCGCGTCGTCGCTGGTGACGTACCAGTACATGCTGTATGACCAGGCGCAGGATCCGCAGCCGGTGGAGACGGTGATACAGCCGGTGCCGACCAACATGACCTTCGAGCGCGCCGCGTTTGGCGGCGAGCACACGCTGCAGTCGGTCTATGGCCGCGCGGCCGGCAATGTAGAATCAAACCTCGATCGAGAGCTGCAAAATCTTTCGCCCGAGGCTCGTGAGGATGTACAGCGCAACCTGGCGGTCATACGCCAGGCAATTGCGGACATCAGCAGTTCGCTGGAACACGATCCAGGCAACGAATTTTTGCAGGAGTTGCTGGTATCCGCATATCGCAGTGAACTGGCTTTGATGAACCGGGTCGGTAGCATGACGCAGCGCGTCATGGCACGTGACGATATTTAAGTGCATAAGGGCAATTAATGCCCGCATGACAAAGGTGAAACACATGAAACACGGAAGCTTGATCGTACTCGCAGCAGGTGTGCTTGCCACGCCGGCGCTGGCAGATGAACAGGTGAACAGGACCATCGACGCATCGCCGAATGGTTATGTCGAGATTTACAACACGTCCGGGTCCATCGAGGTCACGGGCTGGAAGCAGGACAAGGTCGAGGTCACGGGCACGCTTGGAGACTCGGTCGAAGAGCTGATTTTCGAACGCGACGGCGACGAGGTCCTGATCCGGGTCGAGGTGCCGAATCGCCACTGGGGCGATATCGATGCGGACCTGGCGATCAAGGTGCCCGAACGCAGCACGATCGAGGTATCGGCTGTCAGCGCGGACATTGAAGTGAAGGATGTACTCGGCGAGCAGTCGCTGGAATCGGTCAGCGGCGATATCGAGACGACAGGCGTCGTCAAGGAAGTGGAAGCAGCGTCGGTTAGCGGTGACGTGGAGATCAAGGGCAAAGATGCGGACGGCGATTTTGAAGTCTCGACGGTGTCGGGCGATATTTTCGTCATGGGTGTGTCCGGCAGCATCGATGCGGAATCTGTCAGTGGTGACATCGACGTGGCAGGCGGACGCTTCGAAGACGTGCACTTCGAAACGGTCAATGGCGACCAGAATTTCGCAGCCGCGCTGATCGACGGCGGCGACCTGTCGGCTGAGTCGGTCAATGGCACGGTGGATATCGAGCTGACCGAACCGGTATCGGCCCGTATCGACATCGAGACCTTCAACGGCAGCATCCGCAACTGTTTCGGGCCGAAACCGGAACGCACCAGCAAGTACTCACCGGGGCTGGAACTGCGCTTCGAAGTGGGCGGCGGTGACTCGCGCATAGAGATCGAGACGCTGAACGGCAGCGTCAACATCTGCGACAAGGACTAAAAAACTAGTGACAGTTACTACTTACACCTTTATCGAAAAAAGGTGTAAGTAGTAACTGTCACGGGTTTTTTTAGATGGCCGGGCCCGGGCGGAGATTCGAGCCGTCCGAGAACCGCGCAAAGCGGAAGCGGGCCAGGTCGAAGCCGGTGGCGTTGCCCGTGACCAGGTTCGCCATCACTTTTCCGGCACCGGGGCCGATGCCGAAGCCGTGACCGCTGAAGCCGCTGGCCAGGAACAGGCCGGCAGGCGCGGCAATACGATCCAGTACCGGCACGACGTCGGGTGTGGCATCGATCATGCCGGCCCAGGCCTCGGCGAACTCGATATCGGCAAATTGCGGCACCCGTTCGGCCAGGTGGCGGCGAATCTTGCGCAGCGCTTTTGCAGAAGGCGCCGGGTTCAGGACCCGGTGCTGCTCGAACACGGAAGCCGCGGCGCCGTCGTTGTGCCCGGAGAAAAACCCTCGCTGCGTGACGTCGCGCCCGGCGCGCAGCCCGATCGCGCTGCCGGTTGACAGTGTCGGTATGAAGTCGCGGAAATAGCGAAAGCTGTTGGGGCCAACCGTGTGGTCAAACCATTCACAGGCAACGGTGTAACCGCCGTCCTGCCGACGCCGCAGGAATACATCCTTGAACCCGGCAGCACCCGGGTAGATCTCGGCGGCCGGCACGGTGCGTACGACGGTGCCGCGCACGGCAAGCTGGGGAAAACGGATGCCGTGGTTGGCCAGCAAGGTGCCCGACCAGGCCCCGGCGGCGCAGACAACGGCCTGCGCCCGCACGCGTCCATGTTCCGTGATAACCCCGGAGATATTGCCGGCCTCGACATCGAGCGCGCGCACGGCACAGTTTTCCCGCACCAGCCCGCCGCGCTGCTGCAGCCCCCTGGCAATCGCCGGCACGGCCTTGAACGGTTCGGCGCGCGCATCGCTCGGTGTGACGATGCCGCCGAGCCAGCCATCGCCCGGCACGCGCAGATGCCGGCTGACCTCGGCGGACGAAAACAGCTGCGTATCCACGCCGTGCTCGGCAGCGACTTTCATCCACTCCTCGCAATCGGCCATCTCGCTTTCGGTTTCCGCGAGCAACAGGATGCCCTGCCGCGTGAAGCCGGTATCGTCGTCGAGCGATGCCGAAATTTCCTCCCAGCAGCGCAGGCTGTCCTGCGCGATCGGCACCTCGTCCGGGTCGCGCACCATGACGCGGACAAAGCCCCAGTTGCGGCTCGACTGTTCGCCGGCAACCCGGCCCTTGTCGCAGATGAGCACGGACAGTCCGTGCTGGCGCAGGTACCAGGCCGTCGACACACCGATGACCCCCGCACCAATAACGACGACATCGACCGCGTCGGGCAGGTCGTCTTGAAACGTAATCGGCATGTTGTCGTTGAACCGGAACATCGCTCTCCTCGCGCGTGCCAACTGTAGCAGCTGCGCAGGCGGAATTTGCTATTCTTGACGGCCCGCACCCGGAGGTTTCTGTATGGGCCGCATGTTGAAGTACATCGCCTGGTTTGCAGGCGCAATTGTCGCGTTGCTGATCCTGGTGGTCATCGCCGTGTCGTTGCTGTTCGACCCGAACGACTACCGCGACGAGATCGAACAGGCGGTGGAGAAGAATACCGGCCGCGAGCTGGAGATTGCGGGTGACCTGGGTCTCAGTGTATTTCCGTGGCTGGCCGTCGAGGTCGGCAGCACGAGCCTCGGCAATGCGGCAGGATTCGGTGACGCACCGATGGCTCGGTTCGAGTCCGCCCGGCTCAGCGTGCGCCTGTTGCCCGCACTGCTGCGGCAGGAATTCCACGTGGCGACGGCAAGCCTCGATGGCCTGCAGCTGAATCTCGCCATCAACGAGCAGGGCCGCAGCAACTGGCAGGACTTCCTCGACATCATGGAAGCGAAAGAGCAGTTGCCGGAGCTGGAAAACGTCGATGCCGGTGAACCCGGCGCAGCGGCCGCGCTCGACATCGCCGGTATCGAAGTCAGCAATTCGCGCATTCATTACGTCGATGCGCAGGCCGGCACCGACGTGCTGCTCGGCGACCTGAACATCGACACGGGCGCAGTCTCCAGCAACGACAGCGGGATTCTTGTCGATGGTTTTTCGATAGAAGCACTGCTGGAAGGCATTTCCGCGACGCCGACCACGTTTGGGCTGCGCACGGATTCTGTTGCGATCGATACGGCAGCGGAAACGGTTTCGCTGGAGCCGGTCGAGCTGGCGCTGCTCGGCCTGGATATCGCGGCCGTCGTCGAGCCAATTTCCTTTGCGGGCGAGATCACGCCGGTTGCGAAGATCGAGGTCGAGCCGTTTTCGCTGCGCAACCTGATGGAGCGCATGGATATCGAAGCGCCGGTTACTGCCGATCCGGCCGCGCTGGGCAAGATGTCGATCGAGGGCGTCGCCGAAGTCGGCGCGACCGCCATCTCGCTCACGGACCTGGTGCTGGTGCTGGACGACACGACGTTCACCGGCTCGCTGGCAATTCCTCAGGGGGACAACGACGTGTTCCTGCTGGAGCTCAACGGTGACGCCATCGATCTCGACCGCTACATGGAGCCGGTCAGCGAAGAAGCGGCTGCGGCGAGCGGCGAGGCTGCGCCGGTCGAGATCCCGGTGGACCTCCTGCACCTGATGAATGCCAACGGCAGCCTGACGCTGGGAAGTGCACATCTCGGTGGCATGCAGTTCGAGGACATCGAGGTGGTCGTCGGCTTGAGTGACGGCAAGTTGCGCATGCATCCGCTGGGGGCAACGCTGTTCGAAGGCCGTTACAACGGTGACATCCGCGTCGATGCGTCGGGCAGTACGCCGGTGCTGTCGGTCAACGAGAAGATCGAGAGCGTGCAACTGGGTGCGCTGGCGAAAGCGTTGTTCGAGCAGGACAACATCACCGGTGAGATCAATGGCAGCTTCAAGCTCAGCGGCCGCGGCAGCGACATGGGTGCTATCCAGCGCACGCTCGGTGGTGATATTTCGATGGAACTGGTCAACGGTGCATTCGAGGGCACCGACATCTGGTACGAGCTGCGCAAGGCCCGCGCGCTGATCAGGCAGGAAGAACCGCCCGAGCCGAAACTGCCGGCTCGCACGGAGTTTGGCAAGGTCGTGCTCAGCGGCCCGGTCAGCGATGGCGTGTTCAACAACGACCAGCTGGAAGCCGTGTTGCCGTTCATGCAACTGACGGGCGGCGGCAAAGTCAACTTTGTCGAAGCCACGGTGGACTACAACGTGAACGCACGAGTCTTCGAAAAGCCCGAGTTGATCGGCGACGACGTCACCGAGAAAGAGCTGAAGGACCTGTCGAAGATTCGCATCCCGATCACAATCACCGGGCCGATTGTCAGCCCGAGCGTCAAACCGGATACGCAGAAGCTGGTTGAAGAGGCGGCGAAAAAGGAAGTCGAGAAAGTACTCAAGGACAAGCTCCAGGACCTGCTGAACCGCTGACCGTATGCGAGTGGTTGTACTGGTGCTGTTGTTGCTGTGCGGGCTGGCGCAGGCGGCCGAACTGCGTGACATCGACATGGACCGCGAGGACGGTGTGTTCAGGTTGCGCTCGGTGGTCTGGTTCGATGCACACCAGGCGCCGCTGTATGCCGTGTTCATCAATTACGACCTCACCGAGGAATTCACGAGCTTCGTTGCCGAGTCGCGCAATCTCGAGCCCGGCGCCGACGGCAGGCGGCGGTTCTACATCCGCAACCAGGGCTGCGTCTGGTTTTTCTGCAAGTCGTTCGAGCGTACCGGTGTGGTCGACCACAAGTTCAGTACGTTCATCCGTTCGACGGCGGATGCCGAGTTGAGCGATTTCGAAGACAGCGTCGAGACGTGGACGTTTTCAGCGGACGGTGACGGGACGCTGGTTGAATACACCTGGGAGTTCCGGACAAAATTCTGGGTGCCGCCGCTGATCGGTCCCTACGTCATCCGCCGCAAACTGGAGCGCGACGGCCCGTATGCCCTGAACCGCATCGAAGCGCTCGCGCGCGGAGAGTTGTGAACGGTTTTGCGGCCCGGTTGCTCGACTGGTTCGATGCGCACGGCCGCAAGGACCTGCCCTGGCAACGGGACATCAACCCATATCGCGTCTGGATCTCGGAGATCATGCTGCAACAGACCCAGGTGCAGACGGTGATCCCGTATTACGAGAAGTTCATGCGCTCATTCCCGGACCTGCAGACGCTGGCGGATGCCGATATCGACGCGGTGCTGCAGCACTGGTCCGGCCTCGGCTACTACGCCCGTGCGCGCAACCTGCACAAGGCGGCCATCGAGATTCGCGACCGGCATGGCGGCACGTTTCCGGCGGCGTTCGATGACGTGGTCGCTTTGCCGGGCATTGGCCGATCGACAGCGGGTGCA
>JAUIDP010000080.1 GCA_030429005.1 Gammaproteobacteria bacterium
GGCACATGCTGCCCAAGCAGGGCATTGAGGTGCGTTTTGCCGAAGATGACTCGGCAGCGGCGATCGGGAAACTGATCGATGCCAAGACGTCCGCCGTCTTTTGCGAATCGATTGGTAACCCGGCCGGCAATATCGTCGATATCGAGGCACTGGCCAAAACCGCGCACGCAAACGGAGTGCCGCTGATCGTCGACAATACCGTCGCCACACCGGCACTGATCAAGCCGATCCGTTGGGGCGCGGACATTGTTGTGAATTCCCTGACCAAGTACATGGGCGGGCATGGCACCGTGCTCGGCGGCGTGATTGTCGACAGCGGCGAGTTCCCCTGGGCCGAACACGCGGAGAAATTCTACATGCTGAATGAGCCCGAACCGTCCTATCATGGTGTGGTTTATACCGAAGCGCTGGGGCCGGCTGCCTACATTGGCCGTGCGCGTACCGTACCGCTGCGCAACACCGGCTCTGCCCTGAGCCCGATGAATGCATTCCAGATCCTGCAAGGCCTGGCAACGCTGCCGCTTCGCATGGAACGTCACTGTGACAACGCGTCGGCCGTCGCACAGCACCTTGCGGACCACCCGCAGGTTGAGTGGGTGCAATACGCCGGCTTGCCGGATTCCCCGTACTACGACCTGGCGAAGAAGTACACCAACGGGAAACCGTCAGCGCTGTTGACCTTTGGTATCAAGGGTGGCTTCGACGCCGGCGTCAGGTTCTACGACGCGCTCGAAATGTTCCTGCGCCTGGTTAACATCGGCGACGTCAAGTCGCTGGCCGCACACCCGGCGTCAACGACGCATCGACAGCTGACCGATGAAGAGCTGGCGACCGCCGGCGTTACGCCCGACATGATCCGTTTGTGCATCGGCATTGAGCATATCGACGATATTCTCGCTGACATCGACCAGGCGCTGGATGCCTCGAAGTAGGCCGCTGAAAAAAAAGGCCACCCGAGGGTGGCCTGGCAGTCACGATGTAGCGGGGGATTACATCGTTCGGTAGACGGCTTTTACAACGCTGCGCGCATCGTAGTAATTGCCGTCTTCCGGAACCTCGCCGTGGCCCATGACAATCTCCAGCGAATGCCGATGTGCAGTTGCCGGGCGGTGTGCGTAGGAGTCAAAGCCCATGTGTGTGTAGCTGGCCGGGCGCGTAGTCCGGGTGCAGCTCAGCAGGCCGCAGTTCTGCTCGGTGTAGTACGCCCGCTGGTAGCCGAACGTTGCCCGCGGCTCGCGGGTTTCTGTCGTCGAGCTTTCCCGGTCAATAATCTGGAACCAGTCGTAGCCTTCGGCGAGCGTCAATTCGGCGGCACGCAGCAGCGCATAGTCACGCGTGTCCTGGAGATTCGCCCGGCGCTCGCCATTGAAGTTCACACGATAGCGGTTCTCGGCGATCTGGCGGCTGTAGTGGCCGTAGTCCTCGGCGCTATCGGCGGCGACGTATTTCGGTGTGGACGCGCAGGCGCCCAGCGTCAGAAGTGCAGCTAACAATACGATCCGTGTAACCATCATGACATCCTCCTAAGTTGCTATTCATCGTGGTGTCATGACGTAAACGGCTGGCGGCCGGATTTATTCCATGCGCGGCAGATTTTATTCGTCGGTACTCCAACCATTTGAAATAACTCGGGTTTCCTGTTCCCTGTCGAGCGGGTCCGCCGTACCGATCAGCGCATCGACGGCCGTCGTTATGTCAACTGGCGTCGGCTCTGAGGCCGTCCGGAACTGGCCTTCGGGGAGGCTGGCGGTATACGCCAGTGCTTCGACGTGCCAGGCGGTGCCGTTGCGGCACGCGACAGCATGGGCATCGCGATCGGTTCCGGAAATGACCAGTTGCCGGCAGAACCTGCCGGCGACATCGGCAAAGGACAATATGGCTTCGCCGGTCTCGCCGGAGCCCAGGTCAATCGCGTCACCGCTGGCAGCGTTTTCCAGCATCCGGTGCAGGGCTGTATCCACATCGATCGTCGTCGCACTGACCGCTTCCAGCGACGTGATGCCCGAGTTCAGTGGCCCGGACGCGTCGCGCGACAGGTTGATAACGAGCAGGCCGACAACGAGCGCGACGCTGGCCGCAATCGCGACCGGTGCCCTGAATACCCGGCCAGCCCCCAGCTTCAGGAATGGCACGACATTGTCCGGCTTTGCCGCGTCGCCCTGCAGCATTTGCAGAACGGCTTGTGGTACTGGTTCGGCGTCCAGGCTGGCGTACAGTTTGCGGGTTGCGCCATCGGCTGCACGCAAGGCGTCCAGCCGTGCCCGCAGCGCCTTGTCGCTGGCAAGATGCTGCTCGAGCTCGGCCGCCTCACCCGGCGACAATTCGCCGTCCATGTAGGCACCCAGTTTTTCGTCATTCCATTCCTGCATGATTATGTGCTCCTTGCGCCTGCTATGCCGCTGCGTTCCATCAATGTCGACCGAGCCCGTGCCAGCCGGCTCATGACCGTGCCAACCGGGATGTCGAGTACACTCGCGGCGTCCTTGTAACTGAATCCTTCAACCGCCACGAGTTCCAGGACAGCCCGCTGGTCGTCGGACATGGACCGCAGAACACCCTGCACCTCGGCGAGCGTCATTTCACCGATCACCTGGTCTTCGCCCTGCAAGACCTGCTCACCGATAACAGCCGGCTCTCTGCTGGCATCGGCGCGTACCTTGCGGGCACGCACCTCGTCAAACCAGAGATTGCGGCAGACGCGCAGGCACCAGGGCAGCACCTCGACATCTGCCGGCAGGCCTTTGGCCAATAAACGCTCCACTGTCGATTGCAGCAAATCATCAGCGTCGGCCAGGTTGCCCGTGAGGCTCGCGGCAAATCGACGTATATTTGGCAATACATCAACAATTTCCTGGTTGCGATTGTTCAATTTGCGATCCATGCGCTTGTAGGAACGGTTGACGACGTGATTTTATTCCCCTGTCATGCAAGAAAAATTCTGCAAAGCAGTTTACATAATCGCTCTGCTGGCCGCATGCGGCGCCACAGAGGCACAAGTCAGCGTACCGTCCGTTGGCGGTGCGCTGCAGCGCCTGCCATCTGTCCCCGAAGTCGATCGGCCGCTGCGTCAGACCGTTGACGAGGTCGGCGGTGTCGCAATGCAGCTGGCCGAGAGCTGGATCGACACGGCAGAGCTGAGCGCCGAGCAGGTGGCCGAACAGGCAAGCAGGCTCGCGAACGGTACACTGCGGCAACTCCAGGTTGGCCGCGATCCCGGTGGCAGCGAGATAGAGGACCGTGTCGTCATCGTCCTGGCCGAGAGCAAGGACGTGACCGCGATGGCGTTGTCAGGCAGCACGATCGTTTCGCGCCGGGACTTGCAGTCCCTGGGACTGACGATGCTGACTTTGCGCGTGCCGGCAAGTGCCGACCTGGAAAGCGTCGTCGGGCAGCTGCGCACGCAAAGTCCGAACGCAGCTATCGACTTCAACCATATCTACGACTTTACATCGTCGCAGCAAGGCGAGGATGGCGGCGAAAGCGGCGTTGTGCTCGAGCCGGTGGCCAGCGTTCGAAACCTGCGGATCGGCATTATCGATTCGGCCGTGATGCCAGAGCATCGCGGCCTGGCCGACGTTGAGATCATCAGCCGGGATTTCGTAACTACGCCGGGACTGCGACCGCAAACACACGGCACAGCGGTGGCGTCGCTGATTGCGAGGAGTGCCGGCAACGAAGTGAGTGTTTACGCCGCGTCGGTATTTTTCCAGCTACCCAACCGCGCACCTGGCGCGACAGCGGAAAGCCTTGTTGCGGCACTTGACTGGCTCGTTGAGCAGCAGGTCGATGTGATCAATATGAGCCTCGCGGGGCCGGGCAATGATCTGCTCGAAGCCGCGATTGCCCGCCTGGTGGCGAAGCGTACCGTCGTGATCGCTGCGGTTGGTAACAATGGCCCGTCCGGCGATCCGCTGTACCCGGCTGCCTACGAAGGCGTCATCGGCATTACGGCAGTAGACAGGAAGAACAAGGTTTTTCGCTACGCCAATCGTGGTGAGCAAGTGCAGTTTGCTGCGGTCGGTGTCGACGTCAAAGTTGCGGACAGCTTGTCGGGTGGTTGGCGCATAGAATCCGGAACCTCGATGGCATCGCCGCATGTAGCGGTCATTGCGGCGCAGCTGCTGCGATCGCAAACGGTGCAGGCCGGCGCCGTCACGTCCTGGCTCATGGCCAACTGCAAGGACCTGGGGCGGAAAGGTTTCGATCCGGTATATGGCCACGGCCTGGTCACCCAACCGCCCATAGTCCTGTCGTCCAACTAGCAGTTGAACGTTGCCTAGAAACTGACCGCAAGGCCGAGACCAAACGTCAGCTTTTCAAGTACGGCACTGTCCAGGTTAGAGGTGTTATCCGTCGCTTCGACGTCTGCTTCAAGCAATACATGCTCATTGAACGGGATCCGCGCACTGATGCCGCCGCGCCAGCGCCGATCCCTGCGCTTTGCGCCGATCGACTGCGTAACGTTCTGGTACTCGCGCTCCTCGTAGCGTAGCCGGGTCTTGACCTGCAAGGTCACCGACGGCGATCCGAAACTGTGCGCGTAGGTAATGCCAATCTGCGCAGCTTCGAAATCCAGCTCGGGGTCCGTCGCATCGTCCGACGATTTTTGCAGACCGACAGACCAGTAACGCTGCATGCCATCAAGCAACCAGTAACTGTCCACGCGCAGCGCATCACTGTCCGCGTTGCGCGATGCCAGGCTGGCGTATTCCTTGTCAGCCGCAACGTAAGCGCCGCGCAGAAACAGGCGCTCGCCAAACAGGCGCGACACGTTCGGCGAAACCTGCGTGAAAGTGACGTAGTCCTCACCGTCGAGTACACCGTCGAAGTGATCGACGGCAACTGCCAGGTCCACAGGCCCGCGGCGGCTGAGCTCGGCAGCCAGGTGATGGAGCGTCAGGTCGTAGGCAGAGAATTCCTCGTACGCGGTGGCGGAGACGTCGTAGCCGATTCGAAACCGGCTGCTCTCCCCAAGTGCGACGATCATCTGCAAACCCGCCTCGAGTACCGTCGCTGTATCGGCTTCACCGGTACTGCTGTCCAGGTCCTGCAGGGCAACGTTGTTGTCGTATTCGAGTCCTGCCGACGCGTCAAAAACGAACTGGACGCGGTTGTCATCGGCGTGTGCGCCTGCGCAGGCGAAAGCGCCGGCAAGCAGGACAAGAATGGATCGCGGTCTTAAGGTGATCATCGTATGTTCCTCCTTGAAAAAAAGCCGGCGGATAACCCGCCGGCTTTGCATGGACCAGTGCCTAGTCCTGGCCGACAATCGGCAGCGAGCTGGTCAGTTCAACCAGCAGATCTTGCGCGATACTGGTTCGCACGTCTTCCCTGATGCTGGCATCTACAGTGGCGCCGACATCCTGTGCCACCGTCTCGGCAACTGCACCTTGCGCCGTCGCATTAATGTCTTCGACGAAGTGGTAGGTTGCCTCGGCGATTTCCTTGCCGCCGTCGATCAGCGGGTCAGCACTCGGCACGTCGATGCCTGCTTCGACATCGTACTCGCCACGACTGCCTGCTGAGGCGTTACCACCGGTCTCCGTTTCAGTCGCGACAGTTTCCAGATCAGCATTGTCGTCGGAAGCCGAAGCCGGATTCGAGCCGGATTCGTCGACCTGCTGGTCGGAGCGCTGGTCATTGCGCGATTTCATGCGTTCCTCCTGTTCCACTGCCCACGCGCTGTTGGCCGCGGTCAGAAATACGAAGAGGGCGGTTCCCGCAGCGATGCGGAAAAATCGATCCTTGATATTACAAGTCATGGTCATTCCTCCTTGTGATGTACTTGCGGGAGGTAAACGGGACAGGTCGGGATTTATTCCCCCAAATTCAGTTTTTTCCCAAAATCGTGTCAGTATGCGGGCTGCAGCACACATTCAGGTTCGGCAGGAGCGCTGACTGCATTGAGCAAGTTCAAGTACACGACAATTACGGCGGTTGTAATTGCCAACATGGTGGGGACCGGTGTTTTTACGAGTCTCGGCTTCCAGCTCCTGTCGATACAATCCGGCTTTGTGTTGCTTATGTTGTGGGCGGTCGGCGGTATCGTTGCGTTGAGCGGGGCGATGACTTATGCGGAACTCGGCGCGGCCATGCCTCGTTCAGGTGGCGAATACAATTTCCTCACCCGCATATATCACCCGGCCGTTGGCTTTGCGTCGGGCTGGGTATCCGCCACGGTCGGTTTTGCGGGGCCAACTGCGCTCGCGGCAATGACTTTCGCGGCGTATGCGACATCGTCTCTAGGCGGTTCGGCAAGCCCCTGGCTATTGAAGGCGATTGCCTGCGGCCTGATTATCATCCTGACGCTGGTGCACGGCAGCACGCGCCGTAACAGCGGCGGCTTGCAGGTCGCATTTACCGTGCTGAAAGTCGCAGTCATCGTCGCATTCTGCGTCGGTGCGCTGTGGCTGGCAGACGTGCCGCAGCCGGTCCGCTTTGCGTTTGCCAAAGAGGATGTATCGCTGCTGACCAGCGGCGCCTTTGCGGTTTCGCTGATCTATGTCAGCTACGCCTATACCGGCTGGAACGCTGCAACCTACCTGAGTGGGGAGCTGGATGAGCCGCAACGTACTCTGCCACGCATCCTGATGCTGGGCACCGGCGTTGTCATGTTGCTGTATCTTGCGCTGAACTATGTTTTCCTTCGCGTCACGCCCATTGAAGCCATGACGGGCAAGGTCGAAGTCGGCTACATCGCAGCCGATGCGGCATTCGGTGAACTGGGCGGGCGATTTGCAGGCCTGGTGCTGAGCCTGTTGTTGATTTCCACGGTCAGCGCGATGACGGTTGCCGGCCCCCGGGTGCTGCAAGTGATCGGCGAAGACATCCGGCAACTGCGTCTGCTGGCAAGAACCAATGCCGACGGCGTGCCGTCCGTGGCAATTGCCGTGCAGTCAACGCTGTCTATCCTGTTCATCCTGACATCGAGTTTCGAGTCGGTGCTGGTCTTTTCAGGATTCATCCTGGCACTGAACAGCCTCGTCACTGTACTTGGCGTATTCGTCCTGCGTTTTCGGCAGCCGGACCTCGAGCGGCCGTACCGGACCTTCGGTTATCCGCTGACTCCGCTAATCTACCTGTCACTGACGGCGTGGACGCTGGTATTCGTCATGCTCAACAAGACCCAGGAGTCCCTGCTGGGCCTTGGCGTCATTCTTGTCGGCCTGGTCGCGTACGCATTGTTTCCGCAACGGGACTAGCCGCCGCTTGATCACGTTGCCCGTGCGGTCGGGACTTCGGGGTACATCATCGGGCCTGCAGGTAGCGCAGGTTGTCCGGTACGAAAGCCTTTGCCGGCCGTCCGATAAGTCGCTCGAGAACGCCGGGCTCCGCCGTGTTGTTCTCTGCCAGCATTGTAAGCTGGTCGCGGGTCACCGGGAACGCCGGAATACGATCCAGCAGCCTCGCTGCCAACTGCATCGCCGCAATCGGCATCGGAATGACCAGCTTCCGTTTGCCAACCGCCGCTGCTATCCGCTGTACCATCTCCGCCCACGAAAGCACTTCAGGACCGCCAAGAACGAGCGGCTCGGTTCCCGGTGGATCCTGCATGACAAGCGCAGCGACAGTTGCGACATCGTCGATATGTACGGGCGACAATCGCACTGCGCCTGTGCGCGGATGCAGGCCCGTGAAAAAGCCGATTGCCGGCAACGGCTTTGCAACCATGTCGCGATACAGTTGCGTCGCGAACTCCATGTTGGTTCCGGGATCGCCAAAAATGACAGAAGGTCGCAGGATCGCCGTGGCGAGGCCACTGGCGGCCAGCTCTTGCTCGGCGCGCAGCTTGGTTTCCTGGTAGGGCGTGCCGGGCAATCGAACGCCATTCGCACTGATGAGGACAAAGCGTGGCACCTGCTTGCGCCTGGCAGCGGCAATTGTGCGCACGACGCCGGCAAACTGGGTTTCTTCGAACGTAATTCCGCGTGCGGGGAACTCCCGTAACAAGCCGATGCTGTAGATGACGGCTTCACAGCCAGACAACGTGTCGTCGAGTGCCCGCTCATCGCCGATATCACCACTGGTTTGACGCCACAGGGGAATCGCCGGCACCTTGTCTTCGCTGCCTCTTCGGACCAGTAGCGACACATCATGGCCTGCAGCAACCAGCTTGCCGGCAATGTTGCTGCCAACGAAGCCGGTACCGCCAAGTATTGCGACTCTCATCGACCAGTCGCAGGCTTGCTGCACCTTGTCGACTCTCCAGAACGCATCGTCATCCTCCGGTCGTGTCGGTCGGGCCCATGATCATATAACATGAGATGCGCGGACGTAGGGAGCAGGCTATGGCGTTGCCACTGATCGGTCCGGAACAGGATTTTGCACTCTGGGCCATATTGATCGCACTGGCCGGCTTCGGCTTCTGGAGCGAGCGATACTCCTGGGGCCGAAAGTACTCCGGGGTCATGTTGTTGATCGCTGCGGCGATTGTGCTGGCCAATGTCCGCATTATTCCGACAGCAGCCCCGGCCTACGATGCGGTTTGGCAATACCTGGTGCCGGTCGCAATCCCGTTGCTGCTTTTCGAGGCGGACCTGAAACGCATCGTTCGCGAGTCGGGGCCAATCCTGGTCGCATTCGGCATCGGCAGTCTTGCCGTAGTGATCGGCGTCATAGCCGGTGTCGCGTTACTCGACCTGGGCAGCCACGAGCCGGAACTTGCCGGAATTTTTACCGGCACCTACATCGGCGGCGGATTGAACTTTGCCGCTGTCGCCGAGGCAACCGGCATGCGCGATGGCAGTGAGTTGTCCGCCGCGCTGGCTGCCGACAACGTCGTGACCAACCTGCATTTCCTGCTCATCATTTTCCTGCCTGGATTCGCCTGGTTCGCCCGGCAATACCATAGTGCATATATCGCCGCTGCGGTCCTGCTCGACAAAGACACAGCGCCACAGCCGCACCAGCTTCGCCAACTCGACGTGGCGGGGCTGCTGTTCGCTCTTGCGATGGCATTCGCCCTGGCAGCCGCCGGGCGCAGCATTGCGGGCCTGTTCGGCACACCGCAGTTTGCCATCCTGGTTACCACCGCGCTGACGCTGCTCATCGCGACACTGTTGCCGGGCATGACCAGGTACTTCTCCGGGCATACGGAGGCGGGCAACGTCTTGATGTTCATATTCCTGGCAAGCGTCGGTGCAACGGCCGACATCTGGGAGCTGGTTACTGTCGGGCCGGTCCTGTTCGTGTTTGCTTTGGTCATAATCTCGGTACATCTGCTCATATTGTTCACGGCCGGCCGGCTCCTGAAGCTGGACCTTGCCGAACTCATCGTTGCATCCGCTGTTTGTATCGGGGGACCTTCGAGCGCTGCGGCGCTGGCTTCGGCGAAAGGCTGGAAAGACCTGCTCATCCCCGGGGTGCTGGCAGGCTCCTTTGGCTACGCTATCGGCAGCTTCATCGGTGTTGCTGTAACCAGGTGGCTGCAGGGCGCTGCAGTCACCGCGCCGGCAGCGCTTTGATATCTGGTAATATGCAGCCCCGCAAACAACAGGACAAGAATCGGAAACCATGCGCATAGATTCAATCAGTATTGGCGACAATCCGCCGGATGACGTAAACGTCATCATCGAGGTTCCCGTGGGTGGCCAGCCAATCAAGTACGAACTGGACAAGGAGTCCGGCGTACTGGTCGTCGATCGCTTCCTGTACACGCCGATGTTCTACCCGGGCAACTACGGCTTTGTACCCCACACGCTGTCGGACGACGGCGATCCCATCGACGTCCTGGTCTGCAACACGCGGCAGCTGGTGCCCGGTTGCGTGATCAACGTGCGCCCCGTTGGTGTGCTCGTGATGGAAGACAATGCGGGACAGGATGAGAAGGTGATCGCGGTGCCGTCGTCGCACCTGACGCAGCGCTACGAGCATATTCGTACGCACACCGATATCCCGAAAATCACACTGGAGCAGATCGAGCACTTTTTCGAGCATTACAAGGACCTCGAACCCGGCAAGTGGGTCAAGATCGGTGACTGGCACGGTGTTGATGACGCGAAGCAGCTGATCTCCGCGGCGATCGAACGGGCAGGCAAACAATAGGTCGAGGGTATGCCGGGACTCTACTTCGAACAGTTCAGTGCCGGGCAGGTTTTCGACCACCCGATTCGCCGGACGATCACCGAAACAGACAATGTCCTGATCACGACAATGAC
The DNA here is from genome assembly GCA_030429005.1 of Gammaproteobacteria bacterium. GTDB lineage: Bacteria > Pseudomonadota > Gammaproteobacteria > Steroidobacterales > Woeseiaceae > UBA1847. The sequence goes on from JAUIDP010000080.1 coordinate 10,158, forward strand.
GCACAACCCGGCGGCGCTGCATCTCGACGCGGAGTACATGAAGTCGACCGAGTATGGCAGGCCGCTGGTGAACAGCTGCCTGACGCTTGCGCTGATGGTCGGAATTTCCGTCAACGACACAACGCACGGGACGACCGTGGCTAACCTCGGTTGGGACGAAGTCCGGTTTCCAAGGCCCCTGTTTCACGGCGATACAATTCGAATCGAGACCGAAGTCCTCGAGACGCGCGAGAGCAGGTCCCGGCCCGACAACGGCATCGTTGTTTTCGAACACCGTGCGTTCAATCAGCACGATGAACTCGTCGGCGTTTGCAAGCGGTCCGCGTTGATGCTCAAGCAGGCGCAATGAATCGCAGCTTCCTTTTCGTGCCGGCAGACAGCGAACGCAAACTGGCCCGGGTGGTGTCTGCGGGTGCCGATGCGCTGATACTCGACCTGGAAGATGCTGTAGCGGAAGAAGCGAAACCGGCTGCAAGAGCCCTGGCTGCCGAATTCCTGCACAGCAACGAACACAGTGAGACCTGGGTGCGGATCAATCCGATCGACAGCGAGCATGCCCGCCTGGACCTTGCGGCTATCGCTGATGCTGCTCCCGCAGGCATCGTGCTACCCAAACCGCGCAGCGTCGATGATGTCCAGCGACTGGCTGCGAGTCTTGATGCGGCGGAGCAACAGCAGGGTCTGCCGGCCGGGAAAACCGGCATCATTGCGCTGTGTACCGAGCGTCCCGAAGCGCTTTTCGGTCTGCACCAGTACGCGACCGCCACGTCACGCCTGCGGGCATTGTCCTGGGGTGCTGAAGACCTCAGCTCCGCGCTCGGTGCGAGCAGCGTCCGCGATGCGCGCGGCGACTGGTTGCCGGTCTATGCGCTGGCTCGGTCGCTTTGCCTGCTCGCCGCCGCTGCAGCGGGCGTTGGCGCCGTCGACACGGTGTATACGGATTTCCGGGATCTCGAGGGTCTGCGACGGTACGCGGAGAATGCCCGGCGTGACGGTTTCGGCGGCATGCTGGCCATACATCCCGGGCAGGTCGAGGTAATCAATCGTGCGTTCGAGCCAAGCCCGGCGGAGATCGACCGCGCCACGCGCATTGTCGCGGCGTTCGCGGACAACCCCGGTGCCGGTACTCTCGGCCTGGACGGTGAGATGATCGATCGCCCGCATTTGCTACAAGCCCAACGACTGCTGGACAGCGCGCAGAAAATCGCGTCCCGGCAGGCAAACCGGAACCAGGAGGTATCCAAGAATGACTGAAGTCCATCCCGTACCTGCAGACGTCGCGGCGCACGCCCTTATCGACAAGGCCGCCTATGACAAGCTGTATGCACGATCAGTCAACGACAACGAGGCATTCTGGGCGGAGCAAGGCCAGCGGCTTGCCTGGATACGGCCGTTTA
>JAUIDP010000081.1 GCA_030429005.1 Gammaproteobacteria bacterium
GCATGTGACCGACGGGGTGCAGAGCGGCAACTCGCTGACGATCCGGCACCTGCTGTCGCACACGAGCGGCATTCCGGACCAGCATTTCGCGGATTCGCCGGTCGACGGTGAGTCGCTGGCCGGTCACTATGTCGCGATGATGGAGGACGGTGACGTCTCGGATGTTCCGGACAGGATCTGGACCCGCGACGACCTGGTCGATCGTTTCTTCGAATACCGCCTGCACACGGTACCGCTGTTCCCGGTCGGTGAAAGCTACCAGTACTCCGACACGAACTACCTGATCCTGTCGCTGATCCTGGAGAAAGTCAGCGGCAAGGATATGGAGGCGCTGTACGAGGAGTTCGTCTTCGAACCAGTCGGGCTCCTGCGAACGTTCAGGGAGACCGCTGCCCCCGCGCCGGTCGAAGGCGAGTTGGCACATCACTACTGGCTGATCGATGCGGACCGCGATATCAATATCGACCTTCAGCCGCTGAAAGGGCTGGCATCGCTGGACTTCGGTTCGCCCGCGAGCGGCGGCATCACGTCGACGCCATCCGACCTCGCGCTGTTCATCGATACGATCAGCAAGCCCGGCTTTTTCGCGCTCGACGAGACCAGCGAAATCATGCGGCTGCCGTCTTTGAATTCACTTGGCGAGGTCAACGAGACGTCCTTTCACAAAGCCTACGGACTGGGCATCGCTCGCCTCGGCCTGCCAAGCGGCCGGCAGGTCTACGGACACTGCGGTTTCTGGGGTGTCTGCATGGCCTACTGGCCGGAAGGGGATATCAGCGTCGCTGTTGCTTTGAACCAGGTTGCCGGCCTGGAGGAGGCGATGCCCGAAGCACTGGACGCCGTGCTGAAAGCCGTCACCCCCTGACAACACCGAAAGGGGTCAGATCCGGCTCCGAGCGGGCTCTGACCCCGTTCCGCCAAAATATTCAGTACACTCCCGGCAGAAACAGAATACCGCCTCCGGGGACGTATCAATGAAACAACTCTTCGCCATCCTTGCGGTGGCTGCCGTGCTGCCCGGCTGCGCAGCCACTGGCGCCAGCCAGGCGGCGACCGATACAGACAGCGCAACGCCCGCTTTCCAGGAACCCATCAGGTACATTCCGTCGGCGCTCGGGCCCTATTCATGGAAGATCACGACGTCGAGTGAAATGGCGCAGAAGTTTTTCGACCAGGGGCTGCAGATGCGCTATGCCTATGGCATGGACGATGCCGCCCGCAGCTTTCGGCAGGCTCATCGCGAGGACCCGAACTGTGCAATGTGCTACTGGGGCGAGGCTTTTTCGCTGGGTTCGTTCCTGAACGGCGGCATGACGGCGGAAAAGGCGCCGTATGCACACGAGGCAATCGAACAGGCTGTCGCATTGTCAGGCAACGTGACGGAACTCGAGCGTGACCTGATCATGGCAGCCCGCGACCGTTATCCGGCCGACTACGACCCCGACAATCGACGCCCGGTGGACGAGGCATTTGCCGGGCGCATGCGGGTGCTCTACGAGAAATACCCCGGCAATCACGAGGTTGCCGTCATCTTTGCCGTGGCGTTGTTCATGCTCGAAGAGCGGCGTGGCTATAGGGACATCAACGACCCGGATCTCGTCTACCTGCACAGCGTACTGACCGGGGTGCTCGACGAAGACATCACGCACCCGGGCGCCTGCCATCTTTACATTCACGCAACGGAGTCCAGCCAGGAGCCCGAGCGCGCGTTGCCGTGCGCGGAATTCCTCAGCGATGCCGTGCCCGCGGCCAGCCACATCCAGCACATGCCGTCGCATACCTGGAACGAGGTTGGCTACTGGGGCAGGTCCGTGCGCGCCAATACAAAGGCGAGGCTGTCCGACCTCAAGTCGCAGCAGGGCGAAGGTTTTTCCTACGCGCCCGGCCACAACCTGCACATGCTGCTGTTTGCGGCTTCGATGGACGGCCAGGGTGCTGTCGCCATGCAGGCCGGCAAGGACTACGCGAAGGAAACCGGCAACAGCATGTACCAGGTGCTGACGCTGTTGCGCTTTGGCCGCTATGACGAGATTCCCGCGGTAACGGACCGGCCATCGGGTGAGGTTGCCGGCGGCTACTGGGATTTCGCCCAGGGCTTTGCAGCGGCGCACAACGGCGATATGCAGCGGGCGCGCGAGTATCTCGGGAAAGTGCAGAAATTGGCCGCTGAATCGAAGGCAAAATTCCGGTTTCATGATGCCAGCCAGCTGCTCGGGCTGTCGGCGGCGCTGCTCGATGGCGAGATCCGGCGCCTGGAAGGCGATCTCGATGGCGCGATCGCGTCTTTCGAAGTTGCCGCCAAGCTTGACGACGAGCAGCCTTACGATGAGCCGGAACCGATTCCGTATGCGGCGCGGCACTGGCTTGGTGCGGCATTGCTCGAAGCCGGCCGCTACGCCGAAGCGGAGCAGGTGTATCGAACTGAACTGGCCGATCATCCGCACAACGTCTGGTCGTTGACCGGCTTGCAGGCAGCGCTCGACGGGCAGGGCCATTTCGACCCTGAAGTCGACGCCGACTTCGAAGCTAGCACGACCAGGATGGATGTCTGGATAACGACGTCCATACTCTAGTCTGAACATAGCAGGGCTCCACTCCATGACCGACACCGCGCTGCAAGTACTCCGGGACGTCTTCGGCTATGAAGACTTTCGCGGCGACCAGGCGGCGATCATCGACGCGGTCATGGCGGGCCGCGATGCCCTGGTACTGATGCCGACCGGCGGGGGCAAGTCGCTCTGCTACCAGGTGCCAGCGCTGCTCCGGAACGGTGTTGCGCTGGTTGTCTCGCCGCTGATTGCGTTGATGCAGGACCAGGTCCGGGCGCTTGATGAAGTCGGTGTCAACGCGGCATTCCTGAATTCGACCTTGAGCGCGCCGGAGCAGGCCGACGTTATCCGGCGGCTGGAAAACGGCGAGGTGCAGCTGCTGTACATCGCGCCGGAGCGCCTCGTGCAACCACAGACCCGGACGATTCTCGCCGGCATCCCGCTGGCGCTGATCGCCATCGACGAGGCGCACTGCGTGTCCCAGTGGGGGCATGATTTTCGCCAGGATTACCTGTCCCTCGACACGCTGCGAGAACTTTTTCCCGGTGTGCCGCGGCTGGCGTTGACGGCAACAGCGACACCGGTTGTCCGCGACGAGATTGTCGAACGGCTTGCGCTGGACGACCCGGCCGTCTTTGTCAGCCCGTTCGACCGACCGAATATCCGCTACCTCGTGCAGCCGAAAACCGATGCGCGCCGGCAGCTCGGTGAGTTCCTGCGCGGCCACGCGGATGAAACCGGCATCGTTTACTGCCTGTCGAGAAAGAAAGTCGAGAGCATCGCCGAATCGCTGCGCCAGGACGGCTACAACGCCTTGCCCTACCATGCCGGGCTGAGCGCGGCCGTGCGCGCTGAGAATCAGCACCGCTTCCTCACCGAGGACACCGTGATCATCGTTGCCACGATCGCTTTCGGTATGGGCATCGACCGGCCGGACGTGCGTTTCGTTGCGCACCTCGACCTGCCGAAGAACATCGAGTCCTACTACCAGGAGACCGGGCGTGCCGGGCGCGACGGCGAACCGTCAGACGCGTGGATGGTCTACGGTCTGCAGGACGTCGTGCGCCTCCGGCAGATGGTCGACGACTCCGAGGCCGGTGAAGAACGCAAGCGGCATGACTGGCAAAAACTCGACGCGTTGCTCGGCTGGTGCGAAGTAACCGACTGCCGGCGCCGGCCGTTGCTGGCTTACTTTGGCGACGACTACCCTGAACCTTGCGGCAACTGCGACAACTGCCTGAATCCACCGGTCACCTGGGACGGCACCGAGGCCGCACAGAAGCTGCTGTCTGCCGTCTATCGCACCGGGCAGCGATTTGGCGCGGCACATGTCGTTGACGTGTTGCTCGGGAAAGACACTGACAAGGTACGGCAGTACGGTCACGACCGGCTGTCTGTGTATGGCATCGGAACCGAACTCGGCTGGCCTGCCTGGCGATCTGTCGTCCGGCAGCTCATCGTGCAGGGTTTTCTGCGGGCCGACCAGCAACGTTACGGTGCGCTCGTGCTCACGACAGGGAGCAGGCCGCTGCTGAAAGGCGAGATCGAGGTCAAGCTGCGCGAAGACCGCAAGTTAAAGACCGGGAAGAAAAAGCGTGCCGACACGGCTGCGACACTGGCGCAGGCCGACCAGCCTCTGTTCGAGGCGCTGCGAACGCGGCGCAAGGAAATCGCCGACCGTCTCGACCTGCCGCCCTATGTCATCTTCCACGACGCGACGCTCAGGCAAATGGCCGAGCATCGGCCGACTACGGACGAGGAGTTGCTGAGCATCAGCGGCGTCGGCGAGGCAAAACTCGAGCGTTACGGGAGCGAGTTCCTGGAGGTTATCGCGACTGGTCAATACAAAAAGGGGTCAGAGCCCACTCCGAGCGGGCTCTGACCCCTTTTGGATCACGCGACCTCGGTTGTCAGAACTGGATCTGCAGTCCGGCGATCACGTTCCAGCCATAAATCTCGTTCTCGGCCAGCCGGTCCGACCGGCCACCGCTCAGGTAGCGCAGCGGCTCGTCCGTGATGTTCAACGCCTCGATGTACAGTTTCAGGCCGTTGTCGAACGCGTAACTGCCCTTCAGGTCGACCTGTGTACGGCTGTCGACGTAGAGGTCGCTGTCCGTGTCCTCGCCAACTTCGTCGAGGTACTTGCTGCGGTAGGCGACGGCGGCACGCAGTTCGAGCCCGCCTTTCTGCCAGAACAGAGCGGCATTGCCGACCTGCTCGGACTGCAGGAAGAACGGCACCTTGTCGTCCCTGCCGAACACGGTGGCCTCGCTGTCGGTGTAGGTATAGTTCAGTGATACGCCGAAACCGTCAAACGGCGACGGCAGGCTGGTGAACTGCTGCTGCAGGTTCAGCTCGAGACCGACGATCTCACCGCTGTCTGCGTTTACTGGCTTGCTGATCTCGAGCTCGGTAAAAAAACGGCCCTCGTAGTCCGCATCCTCGAGCGTAGTTACCTGTGTGAAGATCGGGTTGTCGATGTCCTTGTAGAACGCCGCAACCGCAAATAGCCCGCCTTCGCTGGTGTACCACTCGAGCGACGCGTCGAGATTCATGGACTCGAGCGGATCCAGGTCGGCATTGCCTTCTTCGACTTCTCCTTCGAACGATGTCGGCCCATCCGGGTCGGCTTCGAAGATGCGGAACGGTGCGAGCTGCTCGTAAGGTGCGCGGCCGATCGTGTTCGTCCAGGCGCCGCGCAGTACGACCGTCTCACTCAGGTCCCAGCGCGCCTGCAGGCCGGGCAGCCAGTTCGTGTAGTCGTTGCTGCCGGTGCGTTCGGGGATTACCGGGGCCAGGTCGCCGTCTTCGAAGGTGATGTCGTAGGCGCGCGAATCGGCGTCAGTCTGTTCCGCCCGCACACCACCGACGAGCGTCAGGTTGCCGATATCGACAGAGGCCATCAGGTAGGCGGCGGAAATGTCTTCCTTGACCGTGAAGTCGGCTTCCGCACTGACTTCGCGGCTGTCATCCTCGCTCAGCTCGAACAGCGCTTCATTGGCGTTGAAGAACGAGCTCGCCGCGCGGTAGTTGATAGCCGGGCCGTATTCGTAGCAACGCTCGCTGCAGTAGAAGCGGGGTTTGCCGGGCTGGGCGACCTGGGTCAACAACAGGTCGCCGTCGAAGCCGTCGTAGACAAGCGCCGACTGGTCACTGGTTTTCTCGCGGGCGGTGAACTTCGCGCCGAACTTGATGTAGCCCGGGTTGCCACCGAATGCCAGGTCGCGCTGGAAGTCGAGCCGGACGACATTCAGGTCTTCCTCGACGATCTGCTTCGCCATCTCGACTTCGTCGAATTCCGAGTTGTCCGTATCGTTGAATGCGGCACCGCCGTCGACGTCAAAGAAGAACGACGAGGTGTCATAGGTCATTGGCACCGGGTCTTCGAGCGCAAAGACCCACTCGTTGTCATACGGCGTGTCCTGCTCCGACTTGCCGAAAGTGTAGGCGGCTTCGATCGTCCAGTTGCTGAGGAAAAACTCGGCACCCAGCGTGGTGTTGAAAATCGACTGCTTTTCGAGGCGATCCTTGGCAGCGCGTTCGCCTTCACCCTCGGTGAACGTGCCGGAGGTCTCCGTCTGGTTCTCGAGGTCGCCTCCGCGATAATCATAGAGTGTCTCGAGACGCAGCTCGGTGTCCTGGAATTCGTTCCAGATATTCCTGAGGTACAGGTTCGTGTTGTCGTTCGGCCGCCACTCGAGGTTGGCGACGACGCTGGTGCGTTCACGTTCGAGGCGGTAGTCACGCAGCACAAACTCTTCGGGAACGAAATAGTTGCCTTCCTCTTCCCAGATATTGCCGCCCTGGATGTTTTCGGACTCGTAGTTGCGTGACAGGTAGCTGGCGCTCAGCAGTATGCCGAACTGGTCGTTATTGCCGAATACGTTGCCCCAACTTGCGCTGGCGCCGTACGGGTGTTCGCCACTCATGTCGTAATAGCCATAGTCCGCCGACAGGTTGATGCGTTCGCCCGGCGCGAGATCGAAGGCACTGGGCGTGACCATGTTGACGGCTCCGCCGATGGCGTTGCCGTCCAGGTCCGGCGTCACCGTCTTGATGACTTCCAGCGACGAGAGGACGTTGGACGGAATCGTGTCCAGCGCAATGCGGCGACTGTCTTCGGGGGATCCGACGGTTGCGCCGTCAATCGTGATGTTGTTCAGGCCCGGGTCGATGCCGCGCAGCGTTGCGTAGCGACCTTCGCCCTGGTCAATCGTGATCGAGACCCCGGGGACGCGCTGCAGCGCTTCGGCGGCGTTGCGGTCCGGCAATTTGCCGACATCGTCCGACGTCACCGAGTCCTTGATGACGTCCGACATGCGCTTGTTCTGGATTGCGTTGGACAGGGCTGTCAGGTAACCGGTGACGACGACGTTTTCCATGACGTGACCGATGGAGACATCCTGCGAGACGGTGCCTGAGGCCGGCACGCTGACCGTGACGGTCGCCGGATCGTAACCGGTGGAACTCACCTGCAACTGGTAGTCACCGGCGGGCAGGTCGCGGATTACGTACTGGCCGCCGCTGTCGGCAAGGTAACGCTTGTTGCCAGGCGTGACGACTACGGCCGCCCCGGGCAGCCATCGATCGGTCTCTGCATCGGTGATCCGGCCGGAAATGTCGCCGGCGGACGCACACAAAGGTGCAATGAAGGCCACGCCGGTAACGGCGCAGAGGACAGGGTGTTTGCGCATGTTGCTCTCGCTCTTGTTCGTTTTGGTGGCGACGGGCGCCGAAAGGACTGCGGCCTGCAAGGAAAACAGGAGTCGATTACGCGCTAATGACGGTTGTGTTAAGAAATTGTTACGGAAAAAACGTTTGAGGGATGGAGCCGGCTCCGCTCCTATATCCTTTATATATGGGCAAGCAGGAAATCAGTCCAACCGGGCGACGTAAACAACGCTCCATGTATCATCGCCAGGCGCTTCGCCGGTCAACCATTCTTCCGAACGAAGGATTGTCATACCGGCATCGGCCAACAGCTTTTCAAGTTCGGGTCGAAACAGGTAACGCATCGGATGCTGTTCAGTGAATTCGGACCACTCACCGCCTTCCTCGACGAAAATCTGGAAATTGACATTGACCCGGTTCTTGTCACGCATCATTTCCGGTTCCGCAATACGGACAATACGTGTGTTCTCGGACGCCAGTCGCCGGACACGAACCTCGGGTTGCTGATGCAGGACGGCCGGCCCATGCCAGCAGTCAAAGACAAACAGTCCGCCGGGTTCAAGGTGCTCGCGAATATTCCCGAATGCCGCGCGTAGCTGGTCGTCTTCGGTGAGATAACTGACGACATGGAACAATGAGGAGACGATGCCGAACTTTTTGCCGAGGTCGAAGTCGCAAATATCGCCAACGTGAAAGTCGATGTCCGGGCGTCGCGATCTTGCGGTCGCAATCATGCCTTCAGCGCGGTCCAGTCCTTCGACCCGGAATCCGCCGTCGGCCAGCAATTCGGCATGTCGGCCGGTACCGCAACCGATATCGAGCAGCGCAGCACGGTCTGTGCCATGAGCTCTCACCAGCGAGGCGACGTACTGTGCTTCCGCAGCGTAGTCCTTGGCCTGGTTGACGAGGTCGTAGTAGCGGGCGTAGGCGTCAAATACACTCATTGCAAGACCTTGATGACGGTCTCTGCGACCCGCGCGAAATCATCATCGTCGGAGCCGAGACCGCTGGGCAGGTAGAAACCTCTCCGAGCAAGTGACTCCGCTATCGGAAACGACTCGTTGCCGGCGAGGCCAAGGTCTCTCAGGACCGGTTGTTCATGCAGGGGCCAGAAAAACGGACGCGTGCCGATGCCTTCGGCGGCCAGCTTTTCCATGATGACGGCGGCATCTGCGGGGCAGGAATCTTCCAGCACTACGCCGTAGACCCAGTAGATGTTCTCAGCATAATCGGTCTTCGCTAACGGCAAGCGCAGTTGCGGCAGCCCGGCCAATGCCTCGTTGTAGAAGCGGCCGATCGCACGCTTTCGTTGTACCGTTGCGTCGATTCTCTCCAGTTGCGCCAGGCCGAGAGCAGCCTGCATGTTGGTCATGCGGTAGTTCCAGCCCAATTCGTCGTGGACAAACCGCTGCTTCCGTTGGAAGCACAGGTTGCGTTTGCTGCGGGCACGCTCCGCCAGGGCCGGATCGTCAGTCAGTAGCATGCCGCCTTCACCCGTTGTTATGTGCTTGTTCGGGTAGAAGCTGAATGTACTGGCATCGCCAATGCTGCCACAGTGGCGACCCTTGTAGGTCTGGCCGATGACTTCTGCGGCATCTTCGATCACGCGCAAACCATGCTGCCGGGCGAGCTCGAGCAGCGGATCCATGTCAACCGGAAGCCCGTATATGTGCACTGCCAGGATGGCCCTGGTTCGTTTCGAGATCTTCTGTTCGACATGGTCAACCCGCATATTCCAGGTCGCGGCATCGCAGTCGACGAATACCGGCCTGGCACCTGCGCGAACAACCTGGTGAACACAGGAAATGATTGTAAACGTCGGCATGATGACTTCGTCACCGGGGCCTATCCCGAGTGCCTCGACAGCGATATCGAGCGCCGCCGTGCCATTGCTCACCGCGATGGCTGCGTCTCTTCCAACATGCGCTGCCATGCGTTGTTCGAATTCGCCAACGAACGGACCTTCCGAACTTATCCAGCCTGTATCAATACACTCACCCAGCAGTTCCTTTTCACGCGTGCCAAGCCTGGGCAGGTTGACCGGTATCATGCCGAAGGATTCCGGAACACGACTTCAGCCGCGGCAATGCCGTCGAAGCGGGTTTTGTCGTCGTCACCGGCATACGGACCCTGCTTGACTTCGATCATCTCGACCTCTTCCAGCACCTCGAAACCATGGCCACCGCTGGCCAGCAGGATGAGATCGCCTGCTTCGAGTATGGAGCTTTCCAGGTATTGCTGGTCGTCGTTGTAAAGGTCTACGCGAATCCGGCCGGAACGGATAACCAGCACCTCGCGTGTGTAGTGAACTTGCCGTGCAACCGGGTTGTGAACATGCGGCGGAATCAAGTGACCGGTAGGTCGATGCATGTAACCAATCTGCTGTGAGTAGTCGTCGGGAGTGAAGAACTCGACGCCATCTTTCCTGAATGACTTTCGAATGATTAGTGCGATTTCGGTGTCGCCATCCTTGATTCTTTCAATCACGTTGTCACCGTCAGTTTCAGTATTCGTTTGGGATACACTATCGGTTCGTATGTCTATGCGCCAGCAAATTCGGACCGCATCGTTGTGGTCACTCCTGTCGGAAGCAGCGGTCCGGGTAATTACACCGTTCGTTTTCCTGGTGCTCGCACGATTGCTGACGCCGGAGGATTTCGGGCTTGTCGCAACGGCAATGATAGTGGTCAGTCTCGCGCAGCTGATCGGCGACGCCGGAATGAGCAGGGCACTGATACAGCGAGAGGGCGATACGGTAGCGACTGCCAATACCGTATTCTGGATGAACCTGGGGCTAGGGTTCGTCGTCTACTGCATACTCTTCGTGCTTGCTGACCTGGCGGCGAAACCGTTTGGTGATCCGCGGGCAGCCGCCATCATCCGGGTGCAGGGATTGCAGGTTCTCCTGATGCCGTTCGTCTCGGTGCACAAGGCAGTTTTCCAGAAGGAGCTGAACTTCCGGCCGCTTTTCAAGTTGCAACTGGTTACAGCGGTCGTGCCCGGCCTGATTTCTGTTCCGTTTGCGATGTACGGAATGGGCTACTGGGCCCTGGTTTGGGGAGCGCTCATCGCAACGGTCGTCCAGGCAGTTGTTGTCTGGCGGCAAAGTGACTGGCGACCGCGGCTCGGTTTTGACCGCAAGCTTGCGGCAAGCCTGCTCGGCTTCAGTGCATGGACATCAGGCCAGAGTATCGTTGCGTGGTTCTACCAGTGGGGCGACACTTTTTTCGTCGGTATCGTCCTGACGTCAGCGGCCATGGGCCTGTATCGAACGGGTACCGCGTTAATCCTGTTCGTGTTTGCCGTGGCCATCGCACCGTTGCAGCCCGTGCTTTTCAGCGCGTTCTCCCGGCTGCAGGACAACCTCCCCGGCCTCGGCGACGCATTGGCAAAAGCGAACAAGGCCATCGCGATGGTGTCATTGCCGATCGGGACGCTGGTTTTCGTGTTCCGTGACGCAGCCGAGGCGCTGGTGTTCAACGCACAATGGCAGGGCATTGCCCCCGTCATCGGCTGGGCGGCGTTGACCCAGGGGCTGGCATGGACAGTGGGTTCCAATGCACAGGCATACAGTGCAGCCGGCCGGCCGGACGTGACATTGAAACTCAATCTCGTTCTGTTGTGCGTATACATACCGGTCTACTGGATCACAATTCAGGCAGGTCTCGAATCATTCCTGAAGGCGCGCTTTGCGTTGACGCTGCTTGCCATCCCTGTACATCTCTATATAGCGAAGAGACTTTTCGGTACCGGCATCCTGAGTTTTTTTGACCAGGTCAAATGGAGCCTGGTTGCATCGGCCAGCCTCGCGGTAGCGACCCTTTTCCTGTCCCGCTTCGTGTTCCCTCAGCCATCGATACTGGCCTGCGGCCTGATCGGCTGTGCCGGAATTACCGTTTATGTACTCTTGATGTGGCGCGAATGGCCGTTTGCAATGCAGCTGCTCGGCCTCACGCCAGGGTCCAAAGCCGAGTGAGCGTGCAGCAAAATCCGAACGGTCACCTGGTGAACGGTCGTTGTC
>JAUIDP010000082.1 GCA_030429005.1 Gammaproteobacteria bacterium
TGATCGAAAACCTCACAAACAGATCAAGGAAAGAGCGATGAGTCAACTATCACGGCGACAGGTCATGCGCGGCCTGCTGGCAGGCGCGGCAGCAATCGGCACGGGCGCCCGGGCAGCAGAAAAATCTGCAGTTGAGGACATCGTCCCCGCCGGTGCACCAGGCTCGTCAATCATTCCACCCAGCGGCATCCTGGTACCGGAGCCACGGCTGCAGGGAATTCGCCGGGTGATCGTGGACGCCGATCCGGGCAACGACGATGCTCTCGCGCTGCTGATGGCGCTCTCGGCACCATCGCTGCAGGTCGATGCCGTTACCGTATGCCCGGGCAACCTGGGCCTCGACGGTTATGACCAACAGGTTCTCAATACGTTGTACGTTGTCGACCTTGCTGGCCTGAGTGGCAAGGTACCGGTTTATCGTGGCGTCGACCGCCCAATTCTCGGCCGGCCATGGCCTGTCGCCACGTTTATTCACGGCAGTCACGGACTGGGTGACGTACAGGTTACCGAGATGGCACAGCAGGTCGAGGACGAGCACGCCGTGGACGCGATGTGCCGCATAGTCAACGGCGCACCCGGCGAAGTTACTGTCCTGGCACTGGGTGGTTTGACCAATGTTGCGATCGCAATGCTGCGCGATGCGGACTTCGTCAGGAACCTGCGCGGTGTGATTTTCGTTGGCGGCAAATACCAGGTGCGCGGTTTCTCGCCGGGGTACAACACGCTTGTCGACCCCGAGGCCGCCGAAGTCGTCGTTCGCTCCGGTGTGCCGTTGCTGATGACCGGTGATGCGCCGCGACACGATTCAGTGCTGGTTGCCGAGGACTTCGACCACATCGCCGGCTTTGGCACGCGCCGCAGCGACTTCTTCATCCGGTCGAATGCGCTGCGGCGCAGCTATGAAATGAAATATCGCGGTGCTACCGGCTCACTGAATTTCGACCCGATGGCCGTGGCACTGGCAGCCGATGGCACGCTGGGCCAGGAGTACGCGTCCGTCGCAATGAAGGTCGAACTGGAAGGCGAGTACACACGCGGCATCATCGTTTACGGCGAGGACATTTATTCCGGCAACCCGGTACCGGAAGGCAACGTCGATCTTTGTCTTCGCGCCGACCACGAACGCTTCCGGCAAATGGTGTTTCGGACGCTGCAGGTGAGCTGACCAATCGCCACATCGCGCACGGCACAGTTCAAGACAACGGTGGCGCCAGCCGGAACCGTGCGAGCCGGCTAACTCGCCGTCTGCTCAATACAAATGGCCTCTGCGTCGTCTGCGGACAACGCTTCCTGCAGCAAGCTACAGTAGTGCGGGTCACCGTCGTCATGGACCTCGGTAAAATATGTACACGTATGGCACTGCCCGAATGGCTGGCGTCCCTGTGCGTCGAGGCGCGCCGAAAGCATCGCCTGCAAGCTGTCGGCTAGTGCCGTCTGTGACTTCTTCGTCAGGCCATCGATCGCGGCTATGGATTCCGCCAGCGGATCCCGGCGCAGCAACAGCCGGCCCTTGGCACTCAGCGACAGCCGCCGGCCGCGTCGATCTTTGGGGTCAACCTGTTTCCTGAGCAGACCGCGAGCCTCCAGCGTATTCAGCGATTGTGAAACCGTGCCCTTCGTCAACCCAAGATACGCCGTCACCGCAGCGGGCGTGCATGAAAACCGGTTGGCACGGTCCAGGTAGCGCAGTATTTCCCATTGCACCGGCAACAGCCCGTCTGCGTGTGAACTGGTGTGCGACAACCGCCCGATACGTTCGATCAGCGCCGCTATGTGCCTGGCCGGAGTGGATTTCATCGCCATATCGTATCGAGTCAATACCAATGTTGCAATTGCAGGATGACAGCGCTACGATCCTTTTAGTTTCGACTCGATACTAAAAGGATCTGATATGAAAACCCTGCTTGGAACCACACTTGCCGCGAGCCTCCTGGCTCAAGTCTCTGCCGCTCACGAAATCACCAGCCCGGCCAACGAAGGCACGGCCGCGGCGTTCGACATCACCATGGCCGGTGCGACCACGGACGGACGATTGACAACCTTCGCAATGGAACTCGCCGGAACCGCGGGCAGCAAGAAACCGGAGCCCACCGGTCAACTGGCTGGCGCGAAAGTCGAATCCTACGTCTGGCCAACCAGCCTCGATCCCGCTGTCGTCGGTTTTGACAAGGCATCGGGAATCCTGTCGCTGGCCATCACGGCGCACCCGGATTTCGACGACACGCCCTTGTACGATGAAAACGGCGACGGCGATCCGGCCAACGATGGAGCCGACTGGCACTCGCACTGGGTCGTTCTGGTTGAAGACACGGCATGTGGTGCCGGTTTGAAGGTACGCGACGTTTCCCCGGGCGTGGACTTGCTGCCCGCTACAGCACCGTACCTGCCTATCGCCCTCGACAGCCCGGGCATGAGCCCGATCCTCGACGGCCGCACCGCGCGAATTACTGTACCTGTAAGCAAAACCGAAAATGTCTCATTCGATGCTGTTACGGCGGAATTGATGGTCAACGAGGCAACCGCAGCACCGTTACTGTGCGTCACCGGTGTCCACGACATTGCATCCGGCGACCTGTCGCTGCCGGGACGGGTAACAGCAGTGAAATAGATCGATGGTCCCGACCGCCAGTATTGTTTTAACCACCCAGGCTCACAATTAGCAGGCGCATTGCTGCCCGGTGGACCGGAAACTGCTCCTCGACAGTCCGCCGGGCAGCTAGCTTGCCTCGCAAATAACAATCTCCTGCATAAGGCCATGCTAATGAACATATTTGCACAGAACGGGTTTGTCGTTGCGACACATTTTCAGGCCATTGCCGCCGCAAACCGCTACTGGAACCGCGGCGCAGAATCGGAGGCATCGTCGTGATAAATCACACCGCCCCGGAGATACAAGCCGAGACCTGGCTGAATACGGACAAAGCACTGACACTGTCTGCATTGCGCGGTCGCGTGATTCTGATTGAAGCGTTCCAGATGCTATGTCCTGGTTGTGTGGCACATGGACTGCCCCAGGCACAGCGGGTTGCGAATACATTCCGCGACGACGATGTCGTTGTGCTCGGCCTGCACACAGTATTCGAGCACCACGTGGCGCAGGGAAGCCGTGAGGCGTTGGCGGCTTTCCTGCATGAGTATCGCATCTCATTCCCGGTGGCGATCGACCAGCCAGCAACGTCGGGCCAGGTACCGAAGACAATGCACGCCTATGGAATGCGCGGCACGCCGACACTCCTGTTGATAGACAGGCAGGGTCGACTCCGCAAGCAGCACTTCGGCCAGCAGGAAGAACTGTTGCTGGGTGCGGAAATCATGTCGCTGGTCCTGGAGTCACCAACCGCCTCCGATAGCAAGGCCGAACCCGTTGGGGATGGCAGCACCTGCGATGACAACGGCTGCCAGGTACCACGGTGAGCCCCCACGAATGTTAGAATCCAGCCGTAAGATTTTTGGGCGGATCCCGACCCGGTAACTGGCGTTCAGCGATGAAAACCCGCATCAACGAAGTACGACTAGGCACTGTTGCCCCGTTCGGGCCGAAAGGCGAGACGAGCGCTTACAGGAAGTATCCGGTATCGGGGCCAGTCAATGTCGGTCCGCTGGGGCTGGCCGGAGATGAACAGGCCGACCCGCGTTATCACGGCGGGCCTGAAAAAGCGGTCCTGCACTACGCGCACGAACATTATGAACAGTGGCGCATCGAACAACCGTCGCTCGCAGAACATTTTGCCGAGCCGGGGGCGTTCGGAGAAAACCTGTCAACGACCGGTATGACCGAGGAGACGGTCTGTATCGGTGACCGGTTTCGGCTGGGAACCGCCATCGTCGAAGTTTGCCAGGGCCGCCAGCCCTGCTGGAAACTCGGCCACCGGTTTGCAGCGCCGCATATGGTGGCTGAGGTCCTGAAGTCCCGCCGCGGCGGCTGGTACTACCGCGTCATCGAGAACGGCACCGTGTCCGCCGGCGATATCATTGAACTCGTCGACCGACGCCACGCGGAGTGGCCGGTTGCGCTGGTCGCCGCGCAACTGCTCGGCGGCGAAAATGACAGTGCATCGCTTCGGCAACTGGCAGCGCTCGCAGCGCTTTCGTCCAGCTGGCGAGACAGGGCAAAGCGCATCCTGGCGACATCCGCCCGGCGCCAGGATGCTGTATAACTCGCCTAAGAGGTCCGCCGTTCGCGCCCGGCTTCTGTCACCACCAGGTCCATCGGCACATCATGTTGCTGCGGATGGATCGTCTCCAGGCGCCCTGCCTCGTGGCCAACGCCGATGACCAGTGGCCCGGGGCACAGCGCGGCCAGCGTTCGATCATAGTAACCGCCACCATGCCCGAGGCGATGGCCGCAACGGTCGAAGCCCAATAGCGGCACCATGACAACATCCGGGATGACAACCCGGCGTTCCGCTGGCGTCGGAATATCCCAGACACCACCCGCCTCCATCGGGGTTGTGGCGTCCCAGTGCCAGAACTCCAGCGGTTGCTCTCTGCGTGCAATGACGGCCAGCGCAGCGCTGCCGCCTTTTGCGATGTGTTCAATGATGAACGGCCGCAGATCCACTTCGCCTGGTAGTGGCCAATAGAATGCCAGCCGACCCCGTTCGTTCTGCAACTCGTCCGCAAGATGCCGACGGACCTTTTCGCCATGGGTTGCCAGCTGCTGTTCCGTCAGTTCACGACGCTGGGCCAGCAGCCGTTGGCGCTGTTCCTTGCGCCATTGCCGCACACGCTGCCACTCCTCGCTGTCACGCGCTTGCTCATCCAGTTCCGGCAAAAAGCACGGTGGCGACGAAAACGGTTTGTCAGGCATCTCTATCGATTGCAGCACTCGAGAAGTCGCTGACGCCGTTTCGCGGAAGCGGCAGCCAGGATCATCTACATGGCCCGCATCATAGCAGTGTTACGACCTTGCACGGCTGGAACCGACAACCGGCTCGTGGGCTTGTCGGCCGACTCACCGGTGTTTACACCCGCTCGCAGGCCGGTTCGATGCCAAACAACCTGCGCATGACGATCGCCGCCGGGCAAAACCCGGTAAATGCCTGCTGGAACAGGTTCGCACCGACGAAGACGGTCAGCCAGACGAATCCAGGGTGTACGTAGTGGGTCAAAGCCACGGACAGCAATACCATCAAACCGGCAAATGCCTCTACTGCATGCTCCAGTGTCATTGGTTTTTTCATGTCGATCACTCCTTCTGCCGGATACCTGCCGGCTAATAGTTGTAACGAAGCCGCAGGTAGACGTTGCTGGCGTCCTGCAGCTGGTTAAAAAAGGTCTGTGGCTCACTGCCACCGAACAGATTGGCCCCGCCCACGAACTGCCAGTGGTCGTCTCGGCGCCAGGTAAATACCGGTCGAATGTAGAAGTCCTTGTCACTCGGCGAGTAAAACGTGAACAAGGATGCGGTGTACCGCTCACGCGCAAGCCGCCAGGTCAGTCGATTGGTAATGACCTGCCGGGACTCTTCCGGCTCAAACTCGGGGAACGATGAGTTCTCGAGCAACTCGTCGTGGTTCAGAGTTTGCTCGACGTAGTACTGCAAGCCGATCGTGAAATTGGGTCGTGCTTCCCATTCGTACGCCGCCAGGTAACGCAGCTGGCTGTTGGGGATCAACGGATCGGTGCCATCCCTGTCGTCACGCGAGTCGTACCATGCAAGCTCTCCCGAAAAAAGACCGGCCCCGATGGGCCGACGAATGCTCGCCCCGTAAGCGCCTAGCGGCGCAAACGTGGCACGCAGATCATCAGTCAGTGCAGTCGGCTGTTTGAAAAAACCATGGTAGAAATAGGCGGCGACTTCCGTTCCTCGAACAGACCGGAACAGTCGCAGCGCGAACTCACCGTTGTCGAAGCCATGTGCCGGCTCCTTCGCGTCCAGAGGCGGGTTGGGTGCCACATTGCCGCCGGCGAGCGGCGAGAAAAAAGAAAACCTTTCGCCGGTAAGGTAGACATCCGGCTCAAAGCGCGGCGTCCAGACGAAGTCCGCATTGAGCAGGGAGCCATAGTGCGTGACTCGTACTGAGTCGCCCGGGGCCTTCAGGTATTCATCATCTCGGCCCGCGAAGAAAGACACGTAATCTTTCGGAAAGAGGTCATTCAGGAACACGAGGTCGCCGACACCCCAGGTCTGCACCTGTCTCCCCAGTTTGATGTCGGTCGAGCTGCCGACGCTGAAGGCTGCCGTCAAGTCCCTGAAGTCGGCAACCAGGTTGCTTTCCACGGCGTCGTAGCCAAGATCTGCCTTGAGGTCCAGCGTGACTCCGGCAGGTTCCCAACTACGCTCCACGCGCCAGCGCAACTCAGCAAGCGTTTCGGAGTCGTCGACCAGTACGTCGTCCTGCAAGCGAACGCCAGCCGCGGCTTCAAAAAACCCGGTCCAGGCGACGGCATCGTCTTCTTCTGTCCAGTCGTCCCAATCGTCTGCCCACGGATCTTCGGCAGGCGCGCTGTCCTGCGCGAAGGCGAAGACCGGCAACAGCAGCAGTAAGACCGCGCTCTTCATTGCTTATTCCCGGTTCACCGGGCGCTGCAACCACTCTCCAGGCGGGTTGCGCAGCGAACGTTCGCTGAACACGTCGACAGGGATACCGATGTCGTACGCGATGAAGCGAAACTGCATGTCTGTCTGCCCTCCGCCTTCGAGATCGGTAACGCGGCTTTTCGTGACGGTCGGGTGTCCGTCGATCATTTCAGTCTCAAAGACCTCTACCCGCCGATAGACATCGCCGTCGGCGCGCTTCCTGTACTCGATTTTCATCGGCAGAAATGTCGCCCGGTCGATCCACGTGGCGTAGCGAGCGAACTCGACAGACGAAGGGTCTATCGGCTCATGTTCGAGCACATAGTATTCATCGGTCGTCTCGATGAGCGTGTGCCGGTCATCGGTCGGACGGCGCCCCGACACGTCTTCATAGAAGTAGTGTGCACCGACAAAGCTTGTCCGCTTGTCGCCAGCCGAAATGCGCTTGACGAGGTCCAGCCCCGGCAGGTACAGCCAGCGGTCATCGTCGCGCTCAAGATGCTTGTCGACGCGGAAAACCGTGCCCCGGACATCTGCAGGCTGGTTGAACACGACCAGGAATTGCTGGTCGCCGCCCTCTTCCACGTTTCGTCGCAGCACGGTGAACTGTCGCCGCTGTTGGCGACCCTGCGCGTCTGCGATAATCATGCGTACTTCGGAACGGCCGTCGCTGCCCGCGTAGTAGGACGCGATGTTGGCTTTCTCGACGATCGCATCGGCATCGGTCAGCGCATCATCTGCATAGGTGCTGCTCGCGAGAGCCAGCATGGCAACCAGGTAAACGACTTTTCGCATTTCATTCTCCTTCGAATCAGGCGTCCGCTGCCTGCGTATTGAATGCACCGGCCCGGCGAGCCGCCGGGAACAGCCATGGCCCCGCCCAGGACAGGATCGCCGGAAGCAGCAGCAGTGTCGTGATGCCGGACAGGGCCATGATCGCGGCCATAAACGCACCGACCGTGATGTACGGGACGAGCGGCGCAAAAAACAGTGGCGTGAACCCGATGGCGATGACAATTGCATTGCGCGCGATTGCCCGGGCTGGCTCTTCGAACATGCCATGCATCGCTGTACGGAACGAGCCGTCCGCGTGCAGCATGGTGCGTGCACGTTCGATGAAATGAATAGCGAAGTCGACTGACAGGCCCAGCGTCAGCGACGACAACACGGCAATCGGCATGTCGTAGTCCTTGCCGATCCAGCCAATGATTCCGTAGACGCCAAGTATCGTCACCGAGAGCGGCACCATTGCCAGCAAGCCAAGCCGTACGCTGCGAAACAGCAAAGACATCATGACAAACACGGCCACGAAAGCGCCCGCCAGGCTATACAGCATCCCATTCACCATCGCGTCCTGCCAGACGACGTTGATGTAGGTTTTGCCGGCCCAGCGTACATCGATATCCTGCGGCAGCGGGTTCGTTGCAAGATAGCTTTCCAGCACTTCGGTCACCCTGCTCATGTCCTGGTTGTCACCGCTCTTGAGCTGCAGCCAGATCGCCGTTGACGAGAAATCCGGCGTTACCATGTGCCACAGGTCCTGGGGCCGGTGCGAAGACTGGTACTGCAACAACGTCTGTGCAACACCACCGGTGGTGTCCGGGATCCGGTAGTCGGACGCTTGACCGGCATGCAGTTCGCGGTTGACGATCTTTACAACGTCCGGGAGTGCATTGGTCTTGCCCACCTGCCCTGATTCCATCAGCGCAGCCTGCAAGTCCTCGATTCGTTCCAGCAAGTCGGGCCGCTGGAACGGACGTGAACGGGATTGAGCCGCCTCGGCCGATGCCATCAGTTCTGCCAGTGCATCACTCGTTGCGGCGTCGACTGCCTCGAACATCGCGTCATCGATAGCCGCAATCAGGTTACCAAACCAGGCGTTGGCATCAGCCGCGTCCGCTGCCAGTGCTGCCTCGATCGGCGCGGTAGTTGCATCGCCCGGCACTTGCAGTTGTGCCTTCGCCGCAGCCCGGAAGTCCGAGATCACCGCGCTGGTGTCGGCGGTTAATACGACGAACGCGTCATAGGTGCCTGCGAAGTGTTCGTTCAGAGTTGCATCGGCAACCCGGATCGGGTGGTTGGACTTGAACCACCGCACCGGATTGTCGTTGATCTCGATTCGAAGCACGCCGAGTATGCTGACCGCAACAAATACAGCCGCTGCTGCGCTGATGAGCTTGCCGCGGCGAATGCTGAAACTGCCGGCGCGCCGCAGCAGGCGTGCCAGCGGTGTGTCCGTCCGCGGCTGGTCACTGTGCTGTCTAAGTTTCGCCAAAGCATCCGGTGACATGCGAACGACGTACGCCGGAATCAGCACGATTGTCAGAAGAAAGGCCAGCAGGATACCGAAGGCAACGAAGGCGCCGAATATCTGGACCGGCGGAATCGGCGTAAGCAGAAGCGATGCAAATCCGACTGCCGACGTCAGCGACGTAAACAACATCGGCTGGAAGAGATGCTCGAGGACCTTGCGGATCGTGCCTTTTGCATCAGCATCACCGTGATAGGTGTCCGCGAACTCGGACATGATATGTACCGAGTCGACGACAGCAATCGGCATCAGGAAGATCGGAATCATGGAGCTCATGATGTGCACGGTGAAACCCATACCAATCAGGAGCCCCATCGTGATAATCACGGTCGCCATCGCCACCAGCATTGGCGCGACGACCAGTGTCGTACTGCGGAAAAAATACAGCATCAGCAGGAAGATCATCAGGCCCGCGAGCGGCGCGGAAATGCCCATTTGCACGAACATGTCATGGCCGAACGTATCCTCCGCAACCGGCAGGCCAGTGATATGCCAGCTGTCGTCGCCCGGCAGCGCCTCGATCAGTTCGCGAATCTCGGTTGCAATGGCATAGCTCAGGTCCTTGCTTTCAATCGGCACATAAATCGCCGCTGCCTTGCCATCACCGGAGACCAGTGTATCGAGCAGCAGCGGCAAACGTTCTACTTTGGCCCGGATTGCCTGTGCCTGTGCTTCAGTTACCGGCGCATCGCGCATCATCCATTCGAAGCGGATCGTACCCGGGCCTTCCTGCGCAATATTGTCGGCTACCGACAGCGACATCAGGTCGGGCGGAATGACCCCCTCAATGTTCAGAATCGACTGGCCAAGCGCGTGCAATGCCCCGAGCGACTGCTCGGTGTAGATGCCTTCCGGGTGAGACTCGTTGACGACGCCGACAACGATTGCATCATGCAGCACAAAGCGGTCCTCGATCGCATTGTGGAAAACTCGATCTGCCTGGCTTGCCGGCAGCATGTTTTCCGGGTCCGTATCGATGTGGATGCGCGGCATAAGGGCAGCCGTCGCCAGCGTCACCAGCAGCACCAGTGTGTACACAGTGCGTGGTCGCTCGGTCACGAATCGGGTCAGGACGTCGCGCATCAGTTTTGCTCCCGCAGGCGACTGGTGCCGAGCATCTTCAGCACTGCCTTTTCGTAGTACGGCTCGGTCTTGCCGGTTTTGGCCTTGTGCAGGAAGTACTTCTCGTAGGCGGCCTTCGCGAGATGTACCCATTTGCCCTTCGCAGCCCAATTGGTATTGCGCGGCGGAATTTGTGGCAACGCCACGAATGCAACGCCACTATCGCCGAAATCGGCCAGGCAGACCGCGTTCCAACTGCCGCGCGCAATTCCTTGTTGACCTTCGATCGCGGCTCGGATGTTTTGCGTTGTCGCCGACACCATCGACTCGATCATGTAACCGGTCTTGGGCGCGCCTGTCGGTACCGGGGTTGGCCCAACCGGGGGAATTGCCACGCACACGCCCACTGCGTATATATTCGGGTAGGCCGGGTTGCGCTGAAACTCATCGATCAGGATGAAGTCGCGCGGGTTCGTCAGCCCTTCGATGCCGGCAACAGCGTCGACTCCCCTGAAAGCCGGCAGAATCATCGCATGGGCAAACGGCAGCTCGAACGACTTCTTGTCATTGCCGTCGTCGTCAACGCTCGTCGCATGTAGCACGCCGTCTTCAACCGAAGTGATCTTGGCATTTGTCGTCCACTTGATATGCCGGTCGCGGAGCTCGGACTCGAGGAGACTCTTCGTGTCACCCACGCCGTCGAGGCCGAGGTGGCCGATATACGGTTCCGGCGTAACGAAATGCATTGGCACGCGATCACGGATTTTGCGGCGCTTGAGTTCCGTGTCCAGGATGAACGCATACTCGTAGGCCGGTCCGAAACAGGATGCCCCCGGCGCCGCACCGACGACCACCGGTCCCGGGTTTTCGACCAGTTTTTCGAAATCCGTGCACGCCACGGTGGCGTGCGGTGTCTTGCAGATCGACTGGGTAAATCCACCATCCGGC